>CALEFF010000063.1 GCA_937876865.1 uncultured Bacteroidales bacterium
GAAAAACCAGAGGTAGAATTGCCAAAAGAGACTGTTCAGCATACAGAAGCTGTTGTCTTTACTCCACAAGAAGAGATAAAAGCAGAACAAGAAGTTGAACAAGAACTTGAAGTAGAGGTTAAAGCAGAAGAAACAGAACTTAAAGAAATAGAAAAAGAGGTTGAAATCGAAGATATAAAACCGGCTGATGAGGATTTAAGAGAAAAAGCACAAGCAATAATAGATGCAAGTAAGGAAGAAAAATACACAGAAGAAATAGAAAGAGAAAAAGACAAAAAGAAGAAAAAGAAAAAAGCAAAAAAACGTAAAAAAAGAGTGCTTTTACTAATTCTTTTCATTCTTTTGTTCTTGCTTTTGGCTTGTGGAGGATTGATTGCTGCTCATTATTTTGGTTGGCTTAAAGACTACAAGTTTATGACTCCTATTTCTGAAAAATTATCTGTTTACATAAAACCAAAAACTCAAAAAGTAGTAGCCCTACCTGTTGAAACTCCGACAGAAACTATTGCAGAAGAAGTTGTAAGTGAAGAAACTTCAACAGAAACTGCTTCGGAAATAGTTTTGGAAGAAGTAAAACAAAACCCTATTCCAAAACCAAAACCAATAAATCAAGCAAAGAAAAAAACAACTCAAACAAATAATGCTCAAAAACAAGAGGCTGAGAAAAAAACTGAGCAAGTAGAAAAATCAACTGTTGATACATCTCCTGTATTGGTGCAAAATTATTCTAAACTTGGCTGTGATGTTGTTGGCGGTGTTTACAAAGACAAAACAACTGCTGAAAAGAAAGCAAGAAAAGCAAAAAGTCTTGGTTACGATAGTTACATTCTTCAACGCGTTCAAGGAGGTGAGCAAGTTTATTATGTAAGTTATGGTAGCAGACGTACATTAGGGGAAGCTGAAAAGTTAGCTACAAAAATTAAAGAAAAGATTGGTGGCGATTTCTACGTAATTTCAAGATAGTAGTTGGCACAAGATATTTACAATTTATATGAATTAAAAAATGGGATAAGGTTAATACACCGTTATTCACCTTCTCCCGTTTCTCATTGTGGGATAACGATAAACGTAGGTTCAAGAGATGAAACTGAAACCGAGAACGGTATTGCTCATTTTATTGAACATTCTATTTTTAAAGGGACTCACAAACGAAAGGCTTTCCAAATACTAAATAGAATAGACGGAGTAGGAGGGGAATTAAACGCATTTACCACCAAAGAAGAGACTTGCATTTATGGTTGTTTCCTTCACTCTTATTATGAAAGGTTTTTAGAATTGCTTAGCGATATTGTTTTCAATTCTACTTTTCCTGAAAAAGAAATAGCAAAGGAAAAAGTTGTTGTAATAGACGAAATCAATTCTTATCAAGACACTCCTTCTGAACTTATTTATGATGAATTTGAAAAACAACTCTTTGGCAATCACCCTTTGGGAAGATTGATTTTGGGAACGCCTGAAAATGTAAATAGTTTTACGAGTGAAGGAATTAAGGCTTTTATTGACAAAAACTATTCGACAGATCAAATGGTTATTTCAATAGTTAGTTCTATTGATTGTGAAAAATGGTTTTTGCTTGCCGAGAGATATTTTGGAGGCTATGAGAAAAAAACAAGCAAAAAACAAAGAGAGAAAATTCTTGTAAGAAAGGCCGAAAAAAATATATACGATAGAGACACTTATCAATCGCATGCCATAATTGGAACAATGGCTTATGGATACAAAGACGAGAAAAAAGCAGCATTTAGTTTGCTTAACAATATGCTTGGTGGATATGCTATGAATTCTTATTTGAATATGCACATTAGAGAAAAGTATGGATTTACCTATACAATAGAATCAAACTACACTGCTTACTCTGATGTTGGTGTATTTAGCATTTACGCTGGTACGGACAAGAAATATATGGATAAAACCTTGCGATTGATAAATAAAGAATTAGAAAAATTTACTCAAAGCCCACTTGCAGAAAAGACCTTGCAGAAATTCAAACAGCAAATGAAGGGACAACTTGCAATTAGTTGTGATTCTAATCAAAATGAAATGCTTTCAATTGGTAAGATGCTACTAAATTTTGGTAAAGTAGACACATTGCAAGATACATATAAGACAATAGATGAGATTTCCTCAAAAGAAATTCTTGAAGTAGCACAAGAGATTTTTGTTCCAGAAAAACTTTCAATTATACAATACGTTTAGCAAATACAAATCAATAAATATAATATCGATATGAAAAAAACACTTTTAACATTAATGGCTTTCGTGCTTAGTTTTGGTGTTTGCTTTGCAAATCCAAAGGCTAATCCTGACGAAGGAATGTGGTTGCCAATGTTTTTTAAGCAACTAAATCATTCAACTATGCAAAAAATGGGCTTAAAGTTGAGTGCAGAACAACTTTACAGCATTAACAACTCATCTTTGAAAGATGCAATTGTTCAAATGGGCGATTTCTGTACAGGAGAGATTGTTTCCGACAAAGGATTGATGTTTACAAATCACCATTGTGGCTATGATGCAATCGTAAGTCAATCAACTGTTGAACACGATTACTTAAATAATGGATTTGTTTCTCAATCTTATGAAGAAGAGCTTCCGATTCCGGGCTTGTATGTTTCATTCCTTGTGAGAATGGAAGATGTTACAAAAGACGTTTTGGCAGAAAACATCAACACTCCTGAGAAAGCAACAGAAGAACAAATACAAAAAAACATCGGAGACTTGGTTGTTAAATATTCAGAAGAAGGAAAATACAAAGTAGAAGTGAAACCGTTCTTTGAAGGCTTGGAATACTATATGTTTATCTATGAAGTATTCGACGATGTTCGTCTTGTGTTCGCTCCTCCTGCATCAATCGGAAAATATGGTGGAGATACAGACAACTGGATGTGGCCAAGACACACAGGAGACTTCTCTGTATTTAGAGTTTATGCAGATAAAAACAATCAACCTGCCAAATACTCAAAAGATAATGTGCCTTACAAACCAAAACACTTCCTTCCAATCAGCATAAAAGGCGTTGAAAAAGGAGATTTCACAATGATATGGGGTTATCCCGGCTCAACAGAAAGATATATGACCTCTTATGAAGTGTCAAACACTATTAACATTGCCGATCCTGCCGTTATAAAAGCGGGAGAAGCTCTTTTGCCGGTTATGAAGAAGATGATGGATACAGATAATGCGATAAACCTAAAATATGCTTCTGATTACGCAAGCTATATGAACCTTTGGAAAAACAAAAAAGGCGAATTGAGAGGATTGAAACGCCTTGATGTTTACGGAAAGAAAAAAGCTATTGAAGACCGTCTTGCTCAGTGGATTGCAAAAGATGCTGACAGACAAGCAAGATACGGAAATGTTATATCAGATCTTGAATCGGCAAGCAAAGTTATTGCAGCTGAACCGGCAAATCAATATTCTTGGTATGGAAATCTTGGTCTTATGACTTCAAAAACAGCATTGACAGCTTTCCGTTCTTTTATGTATGCAGGAATGATTGAATCCGGTCAAGTGCCTGAGGAAGGTCTTCCTTTGCTTATGGGAGCTTTGTTTGGTGAAATAGAGAATCTTTATGCTACAACAGACCTTGCAACAGAAAAAGAAATGTTTAAGGCGTTGGCAAACTTGCTTTTGACCGTTCCAAGCTTGCAAGAAGTGGAAATTCTTAAAGAGTACAAAGAAAATCCTGATAAATTCGTTAACAAAGCCTTTGAAAAATCAGTTTTAACCAATAGAAAAGCTTTTGAAAAGTTTGCAAAGAAATCAGACATGAAAGTGTTCCAAAAAGATAAAATCGGACAAGTTGCAATGCTTGCTTATGCTTTGATTACAGATTCTTCACCTGAATTTGAAGAAGCAAACGCAAAATTTGCACAAGCAAAGATGTTGTTTGTGGAAGCATTAAGAAAAATGGACGCTTCTTTGGTTCAATATCCTGATGCAAACTTTACAATGCGTATGACTTACGGACAAGTTTTGGATTACTATCCTGCTGACGCTGTTCACTACGATTACGTAACTACAATGGAAGGTTTGATGGAAAAAGAAGATGCTACAAATCCGGAATTCATAGTTCCTGCAAAATTAAAAGAGCTTTACGAAGCAAAAGACTATGGTCAATATGCCGATAAAGACGGAAAACTAATTGTTTGCTTCCTTTCAAACAACGATATCACAGGAGGAAACTCTGGAAGCCCTATTTTGAATGCAGAAGGACACCTAATCGGTTTGGCATTTGACGGAAACTGGGAAGCAATGAGCGGAGACATAGCATTCGAACCAGAATTGCAAAGAACAATCAACGTAGATGCACGTTACGTTCTTTTTGTTATGGACAAATTTGCAGGAGCAAAGAGATTGATAGATGAATTAACAATAGTAAAATAAGGAAAAAGAAAATGAAATTAACAAACGACACTCAAAAAATTAGCTATATCATAGGAGAAGATATAGGATTCTCATTCCAAAGAGAAGGATACGACATAGATGTTGATGTATTGGTAGAAGCATTGAAAGCTGCTGCAACAGGAAAAAGCGAAAATCTTTTGACTGAAACAGAAAAAAATGAGGTAATGATGCGTTGGCAACAAGAAATGCAAGCAAAAAAACAAGCTCAAATGGCAGAACAAGGAAAAAAAGCAAGAGCAGAAGGTGCTGCATTTATGGAAGTAAACCGTAATAACCCAGGAGTATTTGAAACAAAGAGCGGATTACAATACCAAGTAATAAAAGGAGCAGAAGGAAGAAAGCCTGCTGCAACAGATACCGTACATGTACACTATCATGGTACGCTTTTAAATGGTCAAGTTTTTGATTCATCAGTTGAAAGAGGAGAACCAATTTCTTTCCCATTGAATCAAGTAATCGCAGGTTGGACAGAAGGAGTGCAACTTATGAGTATAGGAAGCAAATACAAATTCTTCATTCCTGCTGACCTTGCTTACGGAGACCAAGCCGTTGGAACAATTCCAGCAGGTAGCACTTTGATTTTTGAAGTAGAATTGTTAGACATTAAATAAGAGAATTGGAGTACTTTGTTTTCAAGATAGAAGATTGCGAAAAGGCGTTTGGCGTTGACAAATCTTTGTCTCGTCCAAAACAAATCTCACTACTTGCAAAACAACAATTACTTTCAATAATCAAAGAAAAAGGTTTGTCTTTTCCAACCACTATTGCAGTGAAGGAAAAAGGCAAACCTTATTTTTTATACAATGAAAATCTACATTTTTCTATCTCCCACACAAAATCACACATAGCAATAGCCCTCCACGATAAAGAGATAGGAATAGATATTGAAAACACAAGAAAATGTAACCTCAATTTAGCAAAACGATACTTTCATCAAGAGGAATATATCTATCTTTCTTCACTGCCAAAAGAAGAGCAAGATGAAGCATTTACAAAAATATGGACTCAGAAAGAAGCTTATGTAAAATGCACAGGCGAAGGAATAGCAGGAGGGTTTAATAAATTTTCGGTAATTCCTAATTCAAAAAACATAGACAAAAAATACACTCTAAAATATGAAAAGAATAATAATCTTAGTCTTTGCTTTGTTTCTTAATTTCTTTGCTTTTGCACAAGAAAACGCAGAGTTGTTAAAAGTAAAAGTAAAAGAAAAAAAAGATATTGAAAAAGTAGAAAAACTAACTCTTAAAAACATAGAAAAAGTGAGGAAATTGGCAGAAAATGATCCTGATGCATATTTGCCAGAGTTGTCTGCATATATAAATAACTTAGCAACGATTTATTCAAATCAAGAAAGATTTCAAGAAGCCGAAACATTATATTTAGAGGCTCTTGAAATAGATAAAACCTTAGCAAAAAAATACCCAAAAACATTTGAATATGATGTGGTAATTGATATGAATAATCTTGCTCTTTTATATCAAAAAACCTTTCGTTTGCAAGAAGCAGAAAATTATTATGTACAATCACTTAACCGATTACGTAAACTTGTAGAAAAATCACCTGAAACATTTGAAGCAGACCTTTCTGTATTGCTAAATAATATAGCCGTATTGTATCAAAATGAAGGAAAATACGAACAAGCCGAAGAATACTATTTAGAAACTTTAAAAATAGATAAACATTTAAATAAACAAAATAATGCATATAAGGAAGAATATGCTAAACACTTGAATAACGCAGCACAATTCTATCAACTTCAACACCAAGACAATAAAATGGAAAAATATCTTTTAGAATCATTGGAGGTAAGAAGAGATTTAGCAAAAGAGAATCCACAAGAATTTGAAAAAGATTTATCAATATGCCTAAATAATATGGCTTACTATTACGAAACCAAAAAGAAAAAAAAGCAAGCCGAAGATTTATATTTAGAAGCCATAGAAATAGACAAACATATACTTGAAAATGACAATACACATAAAAAGGATTATTCTGCTCATTTAAACAATTTAGCAAATCTTTACTTTGAAGATAAAAATTATGAGAAAGCAGAACAATTCTATTTACAAACAGCGGAAATTGACAGACAAATACAAGAGAGTGAACCTACAATTTTGAAAACAAGTATAGCAATTCATTTGAATAATCTTGCGAATCTCTACGCTAATACAGAACGTTATGAACAAGCAGAGCAGTTTTACGAAGAAACATTGACCATATACAGAAGTCTTTACAAAGAAAATCCAACTAAATATAAAGACGAATTAACAACAGTCCTTGACAACCTCGCAAGACTCTATAAACGCCTTAATCGAAACGAAGAATTTGAAACTCTAAAACAAGAAATACAATCTCTACAATGATAAAAGACGATAGTGAACCACAGATTTTTTTATTTTTTCTTTGATTTAAAAAATTATTTCTTAGGAATAAAAAAATAACTCTTAGCTTTATTTTCTCAAAGCTAAGAGTTATTTTTCTGAAAAGGTGTTTTATTTTAGTATTTTATTATATATATGATTTCTTCTGCTTTATTGAAGTTGTATTGTTTTGTTAATTCTTTTATTTGAAACCAATCTATTATTGCCCATATTCCAATTCCTCCTG
>CALEFF010000064.1 GCA_937876865.1 uncultured Bacteroidales bacterium
CCGTTCATTACAACGTAGATGTCCCCATTGTACCCAATCATATCCTGCGCTGTGTCGCCCAGCTTCAGGCCACCATTCTGTTTGGCATAGATATCAGCAATCACCTCGCCCGTAGCAGGATTGTAAAACGATACATTGGCATTGTTCATGCCATAGATTCCTTCGTTCAGAACAAACGCACGCTGCTTGGGCAATACCACTTCAGCATTCTCGTTCCACTTGTCGTTGTCGTCATCGTCCTCACAGGCGGTGAACACTGCACCCGTTGCCATCAGGCAGAGGGCACTCAAGAAAAGACTTCTAAGTTTCATTCTTTTTTTGTTTTAGGTTTGTTCCCCTTTCTTGATTATATATTACCATCCTCTCACCCTGTTTTCAATTCGCAAAAACAATGAAATACAAGGCATAAACGATTTTAAAGGAACAATAAGAATTAATGGAAACCACAATAAAATAAATTTGCCAAAAATCAAATAATTTATAAATTTATTAGTTTAAAATAAGGAATTAAAGAAATTTACATTAAGTAAATTTTATGAATTTTTATAAAATTTGATAAATATTGACTTTTTTTAAATTGTGCTTTGTATTTAAATCCTTGTGCTGTGATTGCTTCGCTACCTACGGTGATTGTTCCGTTCAATGTTGCACTTTCGTGTGTAATTGATGTTGCTGCTGTTGTCGCAACTACTGGTGCTACTATTTCTCCTCCACTTTCTTGTAGTGTTGTGAATGTTGCTGATACCCATGCTGATTCTGTTTCTTCGCATACGGCTCTTACTTCAACTGTGTATGTTGTATTTGCTGTTAAGCCTGTTAATGCTTTTGAAGTTGTTGTAAGGGTTTCTGCTGCATCTGAGTTTAATTTGAATTCGTAGGTTGTTGCTGTACCATTCCATGTAATATCTGCACTTGTTTGTGTGATATTGCTTGCTGCAAGAGCTGTTGGTGCATCGCATGGTTCTGGTTCAGGAACTTCTCCGCCTTGTCCTTCTTCTGCGTCATAAACTGTTACGTTATCAATAAGAACTCCGTATCCATCAACACCTGCTGAAACAAATGCTATTTGATATGTTTCACTTGGGTTAGGCAATGCAATAGAATCTAATACCCATTGGTCTGGAGTTCCGTTCATTGTAGCCAATAGTGTCCAAGAATCTTCTGCACTCGCCTTGTAATGAACAGTTAAACTTTCTGCTACTCCTTGCCAAGGTAGTTTTGCGTAATCAAATTTAATGTATGGATTTGTTAATGAAGTAAGGTCAAACATTGGAGTAATCAATCTTCCAGATACACCTGACTCATAAGTATGCCAAATTGCATTTCCTGAAATAAATGTAATAATACCTAATTCATCTTCATCTATTACAACCCATGCATCATCAAAAAAGCTAGACGCTCCTTGAATAGCTTCTGTTGACCAGCAATTTGCGCCTGATTCAAAGTTTTGTACATAAGGATATTCTGTAATAACATCACAAAGTGTAGCGAATGAAATTGTAGTTGTAGGGTTTGATTCTTCGTCTCCACAATCTGTTGTTACATAAACAGAATATGTTGTTGAAGCACTAAGATCTGTTAATTCAATTGATGTTTCACTTGCAGAAACCATAGTATATTCTTCTTCGCCTGCTGCTTTGTAATATACATTCCATGCAGAGTGTGATTCATCATTGTCTGTCCAAGAAATTGTTGCGGATGTACTTGTTATTGCTGAGGCAACAACTGCTGTAGGTTTTGCACAAGCGATTTCTTCTCCTGTACCTTCAACTGATACATTGTCAATTATTGCTGGTGGATTATTTTGAACACTTCCGTCATTTCTCCACAAGAATACAAGTTTTTGTAATCCGTTAGGGGCAACATTTTCTATTGTTATATCTTTGTGAACTGTTCCACTTTGTTGATTGATTTTTGCTCCACCTATTGTTCCTGTTGAATAAGAATCTGAAGCATAAGCAACGGAATAATCTGTTGTAGGGTTAATTGCAACAGTAGGGTCAACAAAGAATACCTTCAAATAGTCATAATTACTTTCTCCAGTAACTGTTACATCAAAACTAATTCTTATTGAATCTGTTGCTCCTAATTGGAATAGTTTTTCTGCTACAACAACTCCTGCAGAAGCTGAATAGGTTGCTGATGTTCCGCCGTCAGATGAAATAAACAATTCTCCACTTGTTCCGCCTGTTCTTGTTCCAACATACCATTGATTTGTACAAGTAGAGTTTCTTAATAACCAACCATTTGCTCCTTCTGCTTCGAAGTCACAAGTATAAGGTATTTCAACTGCTTCTTGAAGTGTTGTTACTGCTATTGCATTAGATGCAACTGCTTGCTCTGAGCCACAAACTGCAGTTACTGTGATTATATATCTTGTTGCAGATGTAAGTTCTTCAAGTGTGAATGGAGAAGAAGTTGCTGTTGCTGTTAATTCTTCTTCTGAACCATCTGCACTATAAGTAATAATGTAGCTATCTGCTCCTGTTTCTGTCCAAGCAACGTCTATTGTAGATGTTGTTATATTTTCAGCAGTTACGCCTTGAACTTGAGAACAAGATGATACTGAAATTGAAACATTATCAATTGCAGCAGGTGTTGCTAATTCTGCATCTATTGTATAACCAAGTGCTGTGAATACCAAACGTTTTTCTCCTGTAACATTTCCAAGATAAACTCTTTCTGTTTGCCATTCGTCAGAACCTGTAACTACTGCTATCATATCAGCAGAGTTTAATAAACCTGTTGCAAGAGGTGCTACATCTACAAGATATGCTGCTATACCTCCGTAAACACTATTTCCTTCTTGACGACCTGTTACTTTCCAATCAAATGTAAGTTCAAATTCGTCTTCAGTTTCACCGAAATCAAAGTCTTTCCATAGGTGAGACTTTGTTTGTGAAGAAGATAATGTTGCTGCATAAGATTCTCCGTCATTTGAAATGTATGCTGCAGGTGCTTCATTACCTGTTGCTTCTCCTACAACCCAAACATTTGCTGTGTTTGCAGCACTTGTTTCGCTCCAAATTCCGTCATCAAATGTTGTTTCGTAAGGAACAAGTTCCGCAGCAGATATTGTTGTGAATGTTGCTGTTGCCCATTCAGATTCTCCATCTTCACAAATTGCTCTTACAGCAAATGTATATGTTGTTTCAGGATTTAAGTCTGTTAATTCAATTGGGTCTGTTGTTGTAACCTCTACTGAACTTCCTGAAGCAGGGTCTGCATCTTCTCCTTCTACTACTACATATTCCCAAGTTGTTGCATCACCAAAGTATGCAAATGTTGCAGTTGCAGTTGTTGAAGTAATAGTTGCATCAGATACTTCAATATTATAAGGTGCAGGACATGCAGAATAATCTTCAACTGCTATGTTATCTATACAAGCATAGTTGTCTGCATTAGATACTGTACTTTCAGAATAGAATGCAAAACGAACTGTACCAACTATTGGTTCTTCGTTTTCATCTACAAGTCTGTAAACATAACGTTGCATTTGAAGGCCTAAATCAGAGTAGTTGTGTTCTGTATCTTCATCTCCGTCTGCAAATACAAGACCATTTGCAATATCCCAAGATGCACCATTGTCAAGAGAAACTAATACCATAACTCTATCATCTGAAGCTGCACCAGGAGCTGCGTTAGAAGCCCATTTTCTCAATCCAAGGTCAAATGCTATTTGTTTTTCAACTCCATCGTCTGCCAAATTGATAGAAGGAGATATTGCCCAGAAAATATAACCTGATGAAGAATATACTTCTGAACGAAGCATATTTGATGTAGTTGTTCCACAAGCAAAGTTACTTGCCCAACCCCAACAATTTGATGATGTTGATGTTGTTAATTGACTTGTTTGAATTGTTCCACTTGCAGGAAGTAATCCAGCTTTTCTTTCCCAGCAAGTTGAAGAATATGGATCTACATCAAAGTTTTCATACCAAGGAGTTGGTAATGCTTGACAAGGAGTAGTAATAGTTACTTGATCTGCAAATGCAGGCTCATCTCCATCAGCACAAACAACACCTATTTGAATGTTATAAACTGTTTGGAAGTTTGCTTCCATTATTGTATAAGGAAAATCATCTATTGTAATGTCTGTGATTTCAAGCCATTCAGTAGAAGTACTTTCTTTGTAACGCAAAACGTATGTAACATCTGTGTTTACTTCATCTGTCAATTCAACAACCAATACACCACCTGTTTCGCTTTCTTCTGTTTCTATAAATAACGCACTTGTTTCTAATGAAGTAGAAGTACAAGAAGCTGCTGTAATTGATAAATTATCAACAACACCTGGGATACCATCTGTATCACCTGAGTCATTATACCAACGGAACATTAAGTTGTAAACTCCTTCCAATCCTCCTGCAGGAATAGCAGTGCTGAATGATTGCCAAGTTGAATTATTATACAATCTATCTGTTACAGTAATTCCTTCTGTAAATTCGCTACCATTAGGAACAAGTTTTACTTCCATATAGTCATATATAGAAGTAGAATATGAAGACAGATTGAATTCTCCTACACACTTCCAATCAAATGAAATATGTAATTCTCCTGTTGGTTCAATAGAGATAGGTAATGAAGCAAATGCTGTTGAAGTAGAAGATTCAGTATAACTTACTGTTGCTCCGTTATCATTTGAAACATACAAAGCACCACCCTCTGTTGGAGTACCATATTCATCAATTGTATTATTATCTGCTGTTCCTATTACCCAACTATTAGTTGAACTATTTGAAGTATATGATAAAACAGGAGTTGTTTCAGGAGTATCAAAATCAAATGATACAGGAAGAGCATAAACGGTAGGAATAGTTGCAATAACAGGTTCTGTCCACTCTCCGCCACAAGCTTGTTGTGCAGCAAAGATGTATGTTGTTCCTTCTGTCAAATCTGTTATTTGGAATGGTAATTCATCATCAGCAGCAATAGAAATAGTTTGTGCACTTTCAGGATCAAATTCTTCTCCTTCTACTGCTTCTGCGTATGCTATTGTAACTCCATCTTCACCAATGTTTGCTGTATTGTAACTAACGTATGCAGAATGATCTGCACCATCTACTGTCAATCCGTAAACTTCAGGACAATCAGGGATTTCACTAATTGTAAAATCATCAATATAGAAAGAAGATGATTTTTGTCTTGCAGCAATAGCCAAACGAATATTACCTGTATATTCGTTCAAGAAAACCTCTGCCATATTCCATTCACCTGTTGTTTGACCTGCTGTGTTGATTGATGTAAGCAATGTAAAGTTTGCTGTATCTGCCATTGAAGTATAATCAGTTTCATTTACATCAAGCACCATTACATCTATTACAGGAGCATTTGAAGTTGAACTTGTTTTGTATTGGAAATTCAATCTTTCGTTTCCTGTCATTTCAAATATAGGAGTAATCATCCAATCAGAAAAATCGTAAGAATATGTAGAAGTTGTTCCATAGAAATACAACGCTTTTGTTGAATCAATTCCGACATTCGAACTAATTCCACTCCAATAATAATATTCATATCCTCCATTTACATTATACCAACAATTCAAAGAAGATCTGTTTGCTCTTGCAGAATCTTGAATTGCGAGAAATGGATTTATATCAAAGTTTTCAACGTAAGGGAATTCTGATATTGAATTACAAATAGTCCATTCAGTGTAAGTGTCAGAGGTAACTGCAAGTTCACTTCCACCACAATTTGCTGTTACTTTATACTCTACTCTTGAAGAGTATGGTAAATCAGTTACTGCAATAGGACTTGTACCTTCTGCTGTGTACCAAGTTGTATCTTCTCCATATCTATATGAAACAATATATTCAGCATCTTCGTTTAATTCATCTGTTACTTCAACATTCATAGTTACGCTACCACCAGCGTCTTCCATTGTTGTAGTAAATTCATTAACTCTTGCACAAGATGTAGAGAAAATGTAAAGATTATCAATTGAAGCAGGAGGGTTTTCTCCAAGACTACCATCGTTTCTCCAAGAAATTACCAATTGATAAGCTCCTCTTGGCATATCATTAGGAACATTAATTGAAACTCTTGTCCATTCATTAGTATTTGAATTTGATTTACCAATTATATTTGCAGTAGGTATTGAGTTTGTAGTAGGAAGAGTTGTTCCAAGAGGGAATAAAGACACGACTACTTCGTCAAAATCTAATTCCCCTATAGCTTTGTAATCAAATTCAACGCCATAATATGTATCATCTTCTAAATTTATAAGAGTAGAAAGGTGCGCAACACTGGCAATAGAAGGTGTAGAATTTTCAAAAGAATAAGCATTAGTTACTCCATTGTCGTTACTAATATAAAGACCTTGTCCTTCTTCACCTTCTTCTGCATGAGCACCCAAAGCACCTAAGTACCATTGATTTGTTCCGCTTTGAGTAACTGTCCATAAATCCCAACTTGTCAAATCTTCCAATGCGTCAAAGTTTTGTTCGTATGGAATTTCTATCATTTGTTCAGCAGAAGGCAAAGTCCAAAAACTAATTAATGCTTCAGAACTGTTTTCTTCATCACACACTGTCCAAAGCTTTACTTCATATTGAGTATAAGCAGCAAGACCAGAAAGAGTATAAGAGAAATCATTTATACTTTCACTTTCGGTTGTCCATTCTTCTTCACCAACCATTCTATATGCTAAACCGAAAGTAGTGTTAGTTTCACTCATTGTTTCCCAACTAATAGTTGCTCCTGTTTGTTCTAAACCTGAACAAGATAAATTCATAGGAGGATAGCAAAAATCCTCTCCTAAACTTTCCATTCCAAACATAGTTACAGGAACACCTGATGTAGTTGATGAATATGATGGAGCTGTTGTAATAAAATATTCTGTATAATCATCATACTCATAAACAGAGTTACCTACTGTTGCTTTTCTATAGTTCGGTGAAGTATCATAATCATTACCATCTCTTATAACAGCAACAAGCAAATTACCAACTCCTGTATATTCAAAAGAAGTTGTTAATTCAAAAGTATTTCTTCCTACAGACATTGTTGCAGGGCCTGAATATACTTCAGTAAAATCGGAACCTACAACAAATCCTGAAAGAGAAGATTGATCAACCTCCTTCATATAGATCTTCATTGTTCCATTACTATAGGAATTAGATGAAACATAATAACTGATACTTGTAATTAGACCAGGCATCAATTAACTTGATGGATAAAGAGATTCGGTAAACGAATTTTCATACAACATATACATCGGAACATAAGTTGATGTTGTTGCTGTGTTTGTGTCGCCGACAATAATTGTTGTCTGGGCCGACAATTGCATAGCGAATATTATCGCCATTGCAAAAAGTAATAATTTTTTCATACTTTTATTATTTTTGATTAATAATATAGAAATTTAATTTTTCAAGAGTCAAATTTATAACTTTTTTTCCAACCAACAAATTTTTTTTAAAGAAATTTTAACCCCTCTTATTTGTAAAAATATATTTATGTAAGAAAGAGAGAAAAAAAACAAAGAAATAATTAAAAAAAGCAAAGAAATAATTTTTTAAATCAAAGAAATATTTTTCTAAAACAAAGAAAAAAAAGAGCGACTCTTTTGTTTGAGTCGCTCTTT
>CALEFF010000065.1 GCA_937876865.1 uncultured Bacteroidales bacterium
GGAATAGGGATTGATTTTATAATATAAAGAAAAACGCTCGTGAGTCTTTGTTTTAATCAGACAAACGAGCGTTTTGTTTTTTTATTTCTTTGTTTAAATCATTCCTGTCATATAGAAAGGAATGTACATTAATTCGTTTTCGCCTATTTGAAAGTCTTTTGTGTAGATTAAATAGCTATTTTTTATTCTTGAAGAGTACTTTGCTCTGAATGCGTCAAGTGATGAGTGTGTTTTATAGCCAGATGATTTTACTTCAATAGGGCAAATTTTATTCTCTCTTGCTAAAAGAAAGTCTATTTCGTAAGAGTGTTTTTCGTCTTTTGCAAATGTGTAATAAAAAAGTTTGCTACCTGTGGCTGTAATCATTTGAGCTACGAGATTTTCATATACATATCCAAGATTTGCTTCTAACTTATCGGATAATAATTTTTGGTATATTACGTTTTCTGCAAAGTCTTTATCCCAGAAAGCCATTGTAATAAACAATCCTGTGTCTGCTATAAAAAGTTTATATTTTGAAATATCTTTTGTAAGCGATAATCCAACGTTTGGATCGTTAGAATGATATGAGATAAGCACCGCTTTGCTGTCTTCAAGGTTGATTAACAATTCATCTTCTGTATTGCTTGTTAATTTTCCAACTACACTGCTACTATAATATCGTGATGTGTTTTTGTTTAATTGCGAAGGAATAGCCATAAACAACTTGCTTAATTTTCCTGTTACATCGATTTTTAAGAAATCATCAGCATATAATTTGATTATTCTTCGTTTTACTTCATCTACTTTCGCAAGATTGTTTGTTTTTATGTACTCATTGACCGCTTGAGGCATTCCTCCAATTAACATATATAAGCGTAAATCTTTTTGTTTTGCACGATGTGCAACTCCCAAAGGCTTTCTTTTTTCATAGAATGTTTTTATAAGAGGAATAGAAACTTGGTCTCCTAATGCCCAAAGGAATTCTTCAAAGTCCATAGGGTACATATTTATTTGTTCTTCTTCGCTTGGTATTGTAATATCTTTTGTGTTTTGTCTTATGCTTATAAGAGATCCTGTTTCAATATAGTCATATCTTCCGTCTTGAACAAGGTATTTGATTGCTTGACGTGCGTTTTGACATTTTTGTACTTCATCAAATATGATTACAGACTTACGTTTTTTTAGCACAACTTTATAAATGGTTTGCAATTGTAAAAAGATAAAATCTAAATCCATTAAATCGTCAAAAAGAGATTTTACAAATTCAGATGTTTTGTTGAAATCAATAATCAAATATGAAGAATATTCATTTTTTGCAAACTCTTCTACAATAGTAGATTTACCAATTCGTCTTGCTCCTTGAATCATTAAAGCAGTCGTTCCATTGGATTCTTGTTTCCATTTGAGGATTTTGTCGTATATTTTTCTTTTAAAAACCCTATTTTTCATAGTATTACAATATTTTTAACTATGCAAAAATAGTTAAATATTCCGTTTCCCCAAAATTTATTTTGCTATTTTATACCGTTTCCCCGAAATTTGAAACACCGAATTATACCGTTTCC
The DNA here is from genome assembly GCA_937876865.1 of uncultured Bacteroidales bacterium. Taxonomy (GTDB): domain Bacteria; phylum Bacteroidota; class Bacteroidia; order Bacteroidales; family P3; genus Onthomorpha. The sequence goes on from CALEFF010000065.1 coordinate 1,548, forward strand.
CCGAAATTTGAGTGGTTTAATTCCACAATTCCCAACTTAATCCCCAACGGAATGTTGATCTCCATAAATGCTTTTAAAGATTTTCGTTTTCTTCAAACTCTTCAATCCATTCTTTTAGCTTTTTTTGTAAAAGATTCTTGTCAGGAAGATATAATTGATAAGCAGAAGCGTAAATATTTGCATTACTTGGCAATGTTAATTCTACAAGAGCATCATTTTTTTCTTCGCAAAGTAATATTCCTATTGTAGGATTTTCAAAATCTTCTTTTATATAACGGTCATAATAATTTACATACATTTGCATTTGTCCTAAATCTTGATGTGCAAGTTTGTCTGTTTTTAAATCAATTAGCACATAGCATTGGAGTAATCTATTATAAAAAACTAAATCAACATAGAAATTTTGCTCATCAAATGTAAAACGTTTTTGTCTTGCCTCAAAAAGAAAGCCTTTTCCAAGTTCTAACAAGAAATTTTGCATTTTTCCAATAATGGCATTCTCTAATTTTGATTCAGAATAGGTAATATCTGGTTTTAATCCTAAAAATTCTAATGTTAAAGGGTTCTTTATAATATCGGAAGGCTTTTCTATTGTTTGTCCTTCGCTTGCTAATCGCATAATTTCTTTTTTATTACGACTTAATGCTAAGCGTTCATAAAGGCTACTTCCTACTTGTCTACTTAATTGTCGTACACTCCATTGTTGTTTTCTGCATTCAATTTCATAAAAACTTCGAGCCTCTAAATTTTCTAAACGCATTAAAATAAGATAATGAGACCAAGAAAGAGTAAAGTGTATGTTATTTGTGTTTGTTTCAATTTGACAGACAGTGTTTGTCAAATTACTATATGCTAAATAAAATTGTCTAATTTGTCTTAAATTAGAATATGACCACCCTTCGCCAAATCGTTCAGTTAATTTTTTTGATAGATTTTGTAGAACTTCTTTTCCGTATTGAGATTTCTTTTCTCCTTTTTGCTCATTTTCTACAATATATTTGCCAATGCCAAATTTAGTGTAAACCTCTGCTGTGTTTATGGTTGTTATTATGCTTTTACGTGTTTGTTCTATTAAATTGGAAATACGTTCAAATAAAATATCTTCACGTTCTTGAATATTACTCATTTTTGTCTTTATTATTTCTTATAAATAAAACGTTTAATTCCACAATTCCCAACTTAATCCCCAACGGAAGTTAAGACCTGAGTGTGGATAGTGTGGTGTGGCGAAGTAATTGTTTGAAATTAGGCTTGCATAAGGGTGTTCAAGGCAAATGAAAAGGTTACATTGTGAAATTTTTATGTTGGCAAAAACATCGGCATAAAGGTAATTGCCTATCAACTCTTGGTTTTGGCGTGTGAAAAAGCCAATTTCTGCATTGTAAACATCGGCATAGTAGGCTGAAAAGTAGTTTAAATCTACTCCGAAAAGGCTTGTCATTTTTCCTCCAAAGAGATTGACTTTTATTGCAAGGCTTGCTTTTGCTTGAAACTCGGGTAGGCGTATTGCTTCTTGATTATCGGTTTTTTGATAAAGCATTTGTGCTTTTGCATTGAAGATTCCAAAGTTGTAATCGCAATATGCTTTGGCTTTAAATAGGTTTGCTTTTTTGTTTACTTGAATGATTTGTAGGTTTTCATCAATATAGGTTGCGTTTTCTACTTGATTGTAAGATAGGTCTATGTTTAAATTTTTTGTGTTGTAGTTTAGTTTTAGGCTATTGGTGAGTGTTGGGTTTGTTTTGCCGTAATATTGAATGTAATAGTTGCCATAGGCTTTGTTTTGTTCGGCTTGTAGAGTGATTCTTTTTTTATAACTTGCTTTTACAAAGGCATGGTGTTCGTTTTCTTTGCTTTGGGAGAATATTTGTGTGTATCGTCCTTCTAAATCAAAGTTTTTTATGTTTAATCCTACACTTGCAAATGGTGAAACTTGATTTTTGAAATAGGTATCTGTGTTGCTGTAAGACAAAACTCTATGTGTGATTCCTATGTTTAGGGGAATGAAAAAGTTTTTGCTTGATGTGGTTTTGTTTGTCCACGAAAGAGTATTTTCTATGTTGGTTTGAGTGATGGAATCTCCCTTTTGTGTTTCTAAATTGTTGAATAGTCTTGTTAAATCCTCATAGATGATTTGATGACTTATTGCTCCAAGTTTTTTTTCTTTGCTTAAAAGGTAGTGTTGTGTTAAAGAAATGTTGTAATTCTTGTATTTGCTATATGCACTTGTGTAAAGGGTAGGGTAGGTCTCGGGTTTTGAATATGATTGGTTTGTCCAAAGCGTATCATGTAAGATTCCACCGTTTTCATTTAGGTAAACACGATTTCTAATGAAAGAAAGTAAGGCACGGTATCTTCCACTTTTTGAAATATAGTTTGCTGTGAAATCAAAAAATTGGTTCATTACCTCCGAGGTTGCAAAGATTCCATCGGCGTAATTTACGTCATATTTCACCGCTACGTTCAATCCTTTTGCAAGGTTTTGGGCATGGATTATTGTAAAGTATTGTGAGGAGTTTATATCATTGGAATATTTCAATAAACTATATGGATTGCTTAATTGATAAAAGTTTATGTTTTCTAATGTGTGAAAATAAGGTAAGAAAAGATTGGGTAGAAAGTTGTAAGTAAGGTTTTGTGGATTGTATTCTAAACTTTGGCTTGCTCCTCCAAGGGTTGAAAGTGTTTGAAAGAAAGGAGCGTTGATTTGTTTTGTTGCATCTACTCGATGAGTGGAGTATAAATCGTTTTCAATCTTGTGAACGCTATCGATTAGAAAGGATTTGTTGTCGGCTTTGAAGTAAATATTTGATATATGTAGAGAGTCTTCCTTTTCTTCTTGTGAAAAGACGTGAAAAGGAAGACTTATTAGAATATATGTTAATGCAAAAAGAAATGTTTTCTTTGCTTGCATTGTTTTATGCTAATGGATTTGCAAGTAAAAAGCGTTCGCAGTCCATTGCGGCTTTGCATCCGCTTCCCGCTGCAACGATTGCTTGACGATAAGTAGGGTCGCAAACATCTCCTGCTGCGAAAACTCCTTCTATATTTGTCTTTGAACTCTTGTCTTGTGTGATTATGTATCCTTCTTTGTTCAATTCTATTTGTCCTGCAAAGACATCTGTGTTTGGTTTATGACCTATTGCCAAGAATATGCCGGTTACTGCAATTTCTTTCAACTCTCCTGTTTGTGAATGCTCTAAACGAAAAGCTGTAACGCCACTATCATCTCCTAAAACTTCATTTGGTTTGTGATTCCAAACGATTTCAATTTTTGGATTAGCCTTTACTCTTTCTTGCATTGCTTTTGAGGCTCTTAATTCGTCTCTTCTAACGATTAAATAAACCTTTTTACAAATGTTTGCAAGGTATGAGGCTTCTTCACACGCTGTATCTCCTCCGCCAACTACTGCAACTTCTTGATTTCTGTAAAAGAATCCATCGCAAGTCGCACATGCAGAAACGCCCATTCCCATAAATTTTTGTTCGCTTTCAAGACCTAACCATCTTGCACTTGCTCCTGTTGCAATGATTACTGCTTCTGCTTCTATCTTGCTACCATTGTCTGTTTCAATTCTAAAAGGACGTGAAGAGAAATCGGCTTTTACCACAACTTCTGGGCGAACTTCTGTTCCGAAACGTTGAGCTTGTTGTTTTATTTGCTCCATCATTTCGCTTCCTTCTACGCCTTCTGGGTATCCTGGGAAGTTTTCAATCTCTGTTGTAATGGTTAATTGTCCTCCTGCTTGCATTCCTTCTAATACAACAGGCTTTAAATCTGCTCTTGCTGCGTAAATTGCCGCTGTATAGCCACCGGGGCCCGAGCCTATTATCAAACATTTTATTCTTTCAAATTCAGACATAATTATTATAAGGTTTTTTTGTTTTGAAACTGCAAAAGTAGTAAAAAATGCTTTAATTCAAAAAAAAATATTACTTTTGTAGTGTTATTTTTCTAAGAAATCTTTATGAGGAAACTTGTCTTATTCTTATTATTTGTTTGTTTGGGTCAATTCAATAGCCTTTTTGCTTTCTCGGTTGAGCAAATTGTAAACCCTAAAACAAGTTGTGCAAATTGTTATGTTGCAAATCAAGATGCTATTCTTTCGTCTTCTGCAACCGATAGAATAAATCAACTTCTTCACTCCTTGAATCAAAAAACTGGAATAGAGATTGCAGTTGTTGCTATCAACGGTGAGCAAAATACTTCTGCAAGAGATGTGTCTATGGAGTTGTTTGATGCTTGGAAAATAGGGAAAAAAGGTGAGGATAACGGAATAATAATAATTCTTACAAAGGCTTCTCGTGAGGTTTTCATTAGAACGGGATATGGAGTTGAGGGAATTTTGACCGATGCTTTGTCTACAAGAATTGTAAATAAGTATATGATTCCTTATTTCAAAGAAGGAAAATGGGATGAAGGCTTTATTTCGGGCGTAGAGCAGGTTGTTTCTTTGTTAGATAAGACTTATGAAAATAATTCAAAGAAAGAAAAAAATAATTCAAAGGATTATTCTATTTTTTCTTTGTTTTATTTAATTATTTCTTTGATTTATTTTGTCCTTGCTATCATATTGATTTACAAGGGCTATTCTTATATTAGTGATAACTATAAATTAGAGAAAATAAAAGCATTAAAACAAAAATCTTTGCCTTGGTTAATTGTAGGAATTGTTTTCTTTCCTGCATTATTGCTTCTTTTGATTTGGATTTATTGCATAGCGATAAGAAGAATTAAAAAATCAAGCGTACAATGTAGTTGCTTAAATAAAATGAGGCTATTATCCGAAAAGGAGGAAGATAAGTATTTGAGTCGTAAAGCACAGATTGAAGAGGAGATAGGTAGTAAGAATTATGATGTTTGGCTATGTGAGAAATGTGGAAATACGGTAATTTATCCGTATGATAAGATTTTGTCAAATTATAGTGAGTGTCCTTCTTGTAAGGCAAAGACTTATTATAAGCAATCGGAGAAAGTAATGAGGTATCCTACATCTTTTAGAAATGGGGTAATGAGAAAAACTTATCGTTGCAAGAATTGTAATCATATATCTCATATTGATTCGGATATTCCAAGAAGTGGGGGAGTTATTGTAGGAGGAATGGGTAGTGGAAGCTCGTTTGGAGGAGGATTTTCCAGCGGAGGAAGTTGGGGAGGTGGCTTCTCTGGCGGTGGAGGAGGCGGTGGACGCTTCTAAAAGAAAGAAATGTTGAATTAAATTAAAGAAAAGAAGATATGAAGAAAAAGTTTATTCCAATTATTATTGTTTTAGCAATAGTTGTAATACTAATTGCATGGGCTGTAAAGGCGTATAATGGTTTAGTTGTCAAAGATGAGGCTTGTTCAAAGCAATGGTCAAAAGTAGAAAGTCAATATCAAAGAAGAATGGATTTGATTCCAAACTTGGTAAACACAGTAAAGGGTTATGCTTCTCATGAAGAGGCTACTTTATTAAAGGTAATTGAGGCAAGAAATCAAGCATCGCAAGTAAAGATTGATGCAGAAAATATGACACAAGAGCAATTGAATAACTTTCAACAAAGTCAAGAAAATCTTTCTTCTGCAATAAGAGGATTGAATATAGTGGTTGAGAAATATCCGGACTTGAAAGCAAATCAAAATTTCTTGGAATTACAATCGCAACTTGAAGGAACAGAAAACAGAATTGCGGTTGAAAGACAACGTTACTCCGATGTTGTAAACGAATATAACACAAGCGTAAGACGATTCCCTAATAGCGTTTTTGCTTCTATGTTTGGCTTTGATAAGAAACCTTACTTTGAGGCTCAATCGGGAGCAGAAAATGCACCAAAAGTAGAATTTTAAATATCCTTTCTTTAAAAAATGGAAGAAAATACTCACAAAATAACCTCTATAAGAGGAATGTTTCAAGATTGGTTCTTGGATTATGCCTCTTATGTAATATTGGAGCGTGCCGTTCCTCACATTAACGATGGTTTAAAGCCTGTTCAAAGACGTATTCTCCACTCTATGAAAGAACTTGATGATGGAAGATACAACAAAGTTGCCAATATAGTCGGAAATACTATGAAATACCACCCGCATGGTGATTCTTCAATTGCGGGAGCCTTAGTTACAATGGGACAAAAGGACCTTTTGATAGATTGTCAAGGTAATTGGGGAAATATTCTCACAGGAGATGGAGCAGCAGCACCGCGTTATATTGAGGCAAGACTTTCAAAATTTGCTTTGGAAGTTGTGTTTAATCCAAAGACTACAAGTTGGCATCCAAGTTATGACGGAAGAAATAAAGAACCTGATACATTACCGGTGAAATTTCCTTTGTTGCTTGCACAAGGAGCGGAAGGTATTGCGGTAGGTCTTGCTTGTAAGATATTGCCTCATAACTTTAATGAATTGATTGATGCTTCTATTGCAATACTTAAAGGAGAGGATTTTGTAATCTATCCAGATTTTCCAACAGGTGGGCTAATGGATGTGGAAAAATACAATGATGGATTGCAGGGAGGACGTTTGAGAGTAAGGGCAAGAATAAAACAAGTAGATAATAAAACACTTGTTATTACGGAAGTGCCTTTTACTGTTACGGCTGATTCACTTATTGATTCTATTGTAAAGGCTTGTGATAAAAATCAATTGAAAATCAAAAAGATTGATAATAACACAGCAAGCGAAGTAGAGATTAGAATTTCTCTTCCTAACGATACTTCACCCGATCAAACAATTGACGCACTTTATGCTTTCACTGATTGCGAGATAAGCTTATCGCCAAACTCTTGTGTGATAGAAAATGAAAAACCACGCTTTGCATCGGTTTCCGAAATATTGAAAGTATCAACTCAAAACACTCTAAGTCTTCTTAAAAGAGAGCTTGAAATAGAATTAGGTGAACTAAATGAAAAATGGAATTGGATTTCGTTGGAGAAAATCTTCATAAAAGAGGGCGTTTACAAGAGAATGGAAAAATGTAAAAGCGATGAGGAGATAGATTCTGAAATAGATAAGGGATTGAAACCTTTTGTTAAGAATCTGCTTCGTCCTGTTACAATAGAGGATATTCATAAATTAAGAAAGATTCCAATAGATAGAATTTCAAAATACAATAGCGATAAGGCAGATGATACACTTCTTGCGATAGAAGATGATATTAAGGCTGTGCAACACGATTTGGATAATTTGATTGCTTATGCTATTGCTTATTTTGAAAGAATCAAAAACAAATACGGCAAAGAAAGAGAAAGAAAAACCGAGATTCGTTCTTTTGATTACATACAAGAGGCAAATGTTGCGGTGGCAAATGAAAAACTTTATTGTAATTATGCCGAGGGATTTGTTGGATACAAACTCAAAGGTGATACTTATGTTGAGGATTGTTCTAATTTAGATGATGTAATTGCGATAAGAAAAGACGGAACCTTTGTTGTAAAGAAAGTTCAAGAGAAAGAATATCTTGGAAAGAATTTAAAATATGTTGCGGTATTTAGAAAAAATGATGAAAGAACAATCTACAATATGATTTATCAAGACGGTGCTTTTGGTAAGTTTTATGTAAAGAGATTTAATATTGCATCTATTATCCGAGGAAAAGAATATGACTTGACGCAAGGAACAAAGGGTTCAAGAATTGTTTATTTGAGCGTAAATCCTAATGGAGAGGCTGAAAAGGTTAATATAAATCTTAAACCTGCTCTTAGAATGAGAACAAATAAAATGGAATATGATTTTGCAACTCTTACAATCAAATCAAGAAACTCCAAAGGTAATACCTTGTCTTCAAGAATTATTACTTCGGTTACAAAGAAAACAGAAGGCGTTTCTACTCTTAGTGCAAGAAAAATTTGGTTTGATTCCTCAATCAAACGATTAAATGCCGAAGGAAATGGAACTTATTTAGGTGAATTTAGTAAAGATGATAAGATTCTTTCATTCTATTCAAACGGAACATATAGAATAACGGGTTATGATTTGTCTTTGCACTTTGATGATGATTTAATCTTTATTGAAAAACTTATTAAAAACAAACCTTTATCAATTTTCTATGCCGAAAAGCAGACAAATTATCTTTATTTAAAACGTTTTATTCCGGAGGTAAGCAATAAGAAAATAGATGTTTTTGAGGAACAAGAAGGTGCAAAGTTTTTGGCTCTTAGTTATGATTATTTGCCTGTCGTGAGAATAGGAGAAAACGAATTAGAGGTAGAAAAATTAGATGATATTAAAAAATACAAGGCCAAAGGAAAGAGAATAGAAAAAGATGCAAATATTACGATAGAATTTTTAGAGCCGATGGAATATGTTTCAGAACAAGAAGAGGAAATAGAAAAAGAAGAAATTGAAGAAGTAAATATTGAATTGAACGACAAAGACACTGTGCAAGGTTCTTTGTTTTAATAAAATAAATAGATATGAAAAGAATATTAACGGTTTTAGTAATTATTACTACTTTTCTTACAACAAATTTGCAAGGACAAGAAATAGTAAGAAAATTTTTAAAGAATCAAGAAACTACACATAAGAATGAACTTATCTATGTAACTTTTAGTAATGATATTACTTTGGTAAATGATAATATCAATCAAATGTTTGGTTTTGATGCCTTAGATGAACAAACTCAAAACGAGCTAAGAAAAAAATATACTAAAATTATAGATAAGGTAAATCAAGAAGAGATTTTGAAAATCTTTAACAAATGTTTGGTAAAAGAATTAAGACGTTATGGCTTTACGGTCTATCAACAAGAGTATAAGGTTAATAAAATCAAAGGAAGATTCAATACTTTAAATGTTTCGCAAATAGAGATTGAAGAGTTTACTAAAATTGATAGTATAACAGGAAAATATTACACAGATAGTACAACTTATCAAAAAAGTCTTACGGGTTTGAGAATGAATGTTTGGTTAGAATATAATTTTGCAGACACAACAAGTAGAAAATTATTGTTTATAAGTCATGAAATTACAGATGAGTTTACAGGGTTTACAGAAGATGTTGAGGGAAAGAAGTATGCGGATTATGACCTAACGCTTCTTAATCCTAATGATGCGTATCAATTATCGGATAAAACATCTCGTATGACTGCAAGGTATATGTATAATTTCTTAATGAATAAATACGTAAAAGAAAAGACAAAAGGAACTCATAAATACTTCTATTCAATAGGTGAGGACAATAAAATAAAATACTCTTTGTATAATACGGATTATTTTGAAGAACTGCCAATAGAAGAATAGTTACTTTCTTCCAAAATCAGCAGGAATTTCTCCCCACGATTCGGTATCCCATTTAAGGATTTCAGTAGAATAAGAATTATTTTCTAACCATTGTTCCGCTCGATGAATGTAATCAAATAAGTCTTTGTTGCTTTCATCGGGCGTTAATTTTGTTTTACATTTCTTTTGTTTTACCCAATTGATTGCAATTTTGCTATCGGTGTAAAGAGGGTGAGAAAGATTGTGTTTTTTTAAATAAGAAAGTCCGTGAACTATACCAAGAAATTCTCCAATGTTATTAGTTCCACGTTGATGTTTATAATAAAAAAGCGTATCTCCATTTTTTGTGTAAACACCTCTGTATTCCATCACTCCGGGATTGCCACTGCATGCTGCATCTGTTGAAATGCTTTCGTAAATAGGAAGATTGGCAGTTAGGAGTGTTTGTAAAACAGGTTTTGTTTTTTTGTTTTTTGAAATAAACTTATCAGGATTATCATTAAATGCCTTTTGTGCTTGTTCTAAATTTTCAAAAGATTTGTATGTTGCTTTTTCAAAACCTTTAACACTATCTTCGCAGTCTTTCCAAGAGTCAAAAACTCCGGTTTTTCTTCCATTCCAAACTACATAATATTTGCTTTTCTTTGCCATTTCTTACCTTATTAAAGTAATGTCTCCTCCTTCAACAAATTTTTTGCCACCTGCACAATTTACACTCAATCTATAAAAATAAACCGCTGCATCACAGAGCTTTCCATTAAAAGTTCCGTCCCAACCATCAGATAATTTATCGGTAAAGAATACGCTTTCTCCCCAACGATCAAAGATTTCAAACTCAAAACTCTCAATCCATTCCCCTTTAACAAAGACAATATCGTTTTTTCCATCGTTATTAGGTGTGAATACATTAGGAACATAAATATTTGGACGTTCACACTCCACTACATCAACCTCTATCCAAATGCTATCTTTAACATTGCAACCGTGATTATCACTTACCGTTACAAAATAATAACCCGATTCATATACGGTGGCGTTTGTTATATGTGAAAAAGGATTTGAAAGATTTTCATCAGGAGTCCAATGATATAACATGCCATCAATGTAATTTGTACTAAGAATTATTTGCTCTCCGTCAAAGACTCTTGTATGGCTTGCTTGAATTTGAATATCGCTAAGGCTATTTACAAAAGAAATTTCAACCGAATCCTTTGCGGTACATTGATTTGCATCGGTTATGTCTACATAATATTTTCCGCAACATAAATCCTCTATTGAAAAACTTGTTTCTCCGTTTGACCAAGTGTAAAAATAAGGAACTAAACCACCATTTGCTTGTACACTTGCTATGGCTCCGCAACCTTGCTCGCAATTATTATCGGTTTTTGTGGTAGTTGTAGTAATATTGTATTTGCTTTCAATAATTATAGTGTCGCTTACTTGACATCCTTGTGCATCTTGTATAGAGAAAATATATTCTCCATCACATAAATTCTCTAAATCAAAACCACTAAGGGTAGAATCGTTCCATAAAATACTGTAAGGCTCCACTCCATTTTGAGCAGAAATATGTATTTGACCATTACAACTGTTTCCACAAATATTTGTATCAACCGAAAGACTGACATTTAATTGCGAAATGCTGTTTATCGTAAAGGTTTCTTCCACTTGACATCCATAAACATCTTCTATAATAACCGAATAATCGCCTACGGATAGGTTTCCAATGGAATCTACTGAGTTTTGACCATTGCTCCAAGAGTAAGAAACGATTAAACTATCCCATTGACTATTTATTAAAGCGTATCCGTCATTTTCTTGTGGACATGAAACGTCTTGAAACGTTAAATCAATGTTGTTTATTGGACTTACTTCAATTTGTTGCAACAAAGTATCGCTACATTGAGGTGTTGTGATAACTAAACGATAAGTCTTATTGCCCGAAACAATTGCGTATGGATTTGGAGAGGTCGGATTGGTCAATCCCTCGCTTGGAATCCAAGAATAACTTACACTATCTTGCGAATAGGTTTGTATTCCAATCTGTAATAAATCTCCATTGCAGGCTTGTAGGGTTGGAAGTGTGTCTGTGTGAGAATCAAGTAAGATAATTTGTTTTGTAATGGTGTCTGCTGCAATACAACCATAGTTTTTATAGGCTATTAGTTTAACCTCATATGTTCCTGCTTGATTATAACAATGTGAAGGAGAGGGTAGAGAAGATAGAGTGCCGTCTCCAAAATCCCAAAGAAAACTATCGCCACGTCCAATGTTGATAAAGTTTACTGTATCTGGAAAACAAATATAGTCGGGAGTAATAAAATCTGCTACTGCAAAGTCATCGTGAATTTGAAACTTATATGCCGCCATATTACAATTGCTTGCTCGATTGGAATCGCTCCAAGCATTTGGAGTAATAGGGAAATTTTGACTTCCATTACAAGAGGCACAAACCACTTGATAGAGATTACTATATTTATCGTATCGAGAAGTGCCTCCATCAACGTGGTCATTGCCGTATGTTGCAGAATTGTTTAACTCTCCAAAGAAAGTAGCGTATTCTAAAATTGAAGCATCGTGAGAAAGCGACATAATATAGAAATCTGTTCCGTCAGTAACGGATTGATAAGCATCATTTGTTGTTTGCATATTCATTGTTCCAAAAACTTGAAGATTGCTTGGAGCAACATATTTAAAGATTCGTCCCCAACCTGCTGCATATATTCTTCCGCAAACATCGACTGCAAAACTTGTAGGAGAAATATTTATTTGATTATCACCCGTTCCAAAAACCGTACTCCATACAAGAGAAGTTAAATCGGGTTCAAATTTTGCTAAAAACTGACCGCTGTTTGGTATATTGTACGATGCGTTATATACTAAGTCGCTTCCTTCAGCCTTTGTTTGACCAAAAATGTGAGGATAACCGTTTCTATCACACCTTACAAAATAAGATAAATCAAATCTATTGGAACCAAAAAATGTAGAGGCAAGTAAGTTATTTCCATTATAGGAAACTAAGGCTAAAAAACCATCAGGAGAACCTGTTTCAAAGATAGTGTCGAAAGCATTATTGGTTGTTGGAAAATCTTCGGAGATTGTTCCACCTGTTACATAGAGATTATAAGATGTATCAACGTCTATGGAAAATACAGCATCATCTCCACTTCCTCCAATAAAAGAAGAGAAAATCATTGTGCGTAAAGCGTAATCTAATTTAAAGACAACTCCTTCTTGATTGCCACTAAAAGTCGTTTGAAAAGCGTTTTGAGTTACGGGAAAGTCAGAAGAAAAAGTAGTAGTGCCTACATAGATATTATTTTGGTCATCTGTAATCAATTCTCCTCTTGCTCCATCGCCGTAATTTGCATAAAGAGAATCGTTTCCAAAATAAGCAATATATTGATTTGCATTATAAATTTCTCGATAGTTCAATCCATCGTTATTTGTTCCTCCTACGTAAGTTGATGCCAATAAAGCAGTGCCGTCATCGGAAAAACGGCTAACGTAAATATCTACTCCAAAAGGAAAACTCACTGTTCCATCGTATGTAATTGTAGAACCGGTAGAAAAACTCTCTGAAAAAGCGTATGGAGTTGTAGGAAAATTATAACTACCTGTTGTTCCCATTACCACTAATTCATCATATTGATTAACAATCATACTATGTGGCATTTCGCTTTGGTCGCCTCCGTAGTATGTAGAAAAGAGTAATTGACTTCCGTCTTGCGAAAATTTACTAATAGCACAATCCCAACCTGCTGCGTATGTATCTACAAACGCTCCAAGTGTTGTTGGGTAACCTATATTATCAACAATACTTCCTGAATAAAGGTTTCCATAAGAATCAAAAGTAGAGGTAAATCCCCAATTGTCTGCCGTACTTCCCGAATAAGTTGAAAAAATTAGTGCAGGGTCAATAATCAAAGGCAAAGTCTTGTCATAGTCTCCAATTATATAAGAAACATTACTATCTTTTAAAGAAAACTCTACTTGAACGGGTGTTTCCTTTCCGTTAATGATTTGATAAGCGTATGGTTTTTCCTCAATTATTTCTCCTAAACAAGTCTTTAAAATCAATTCATCTTTTTTTAATTTGATATCATAAAGACCTTTATATTCCAAAACAATATCATCAACACTTCCATTAGGATTTACAATAAATTCGTGTTTGACTTGTTCATTCTTTGAATAAACTTTCCAATCTATATTATTGAAAATATTTTGATAAACAACCTCTTGATACGCTTTTACCTTGTATGCCCATTTTTCTTTTTCCTTTCCAACGAAATAATTAGAGTAAGAGGGTAGAGGATTTGGCGTTTTTATAGTGGGAGTTAATGAATTTTTTACTTCAATTTTAAAGGCGTGAGCAGAATTAGTCTTTTTTTCTTGATGTTTCTCTACATCGTTTAAATGAAACACTAATCCGTCATTCTCAACGAATAAAGCACCTTTTTGCAATCGTGCTTTAAAGAGAATATTCCCTTCCCATTGTCCCTTATTTTGTTCAAAACGCAAAGTTTGACAAAAACCCTCTATTGCAAAACAAAATAATAAAAAAAAGATTAAAAGTCTCTTCATACTACAAAAGTACAAAAAAAAATGAAAGTAAAGAAAAAAATATTATCTTTGCAGAAACAAAAGTATAATAACATTATGAAGAAGATAGTTTTTTTAGCATTATTTGGCTTAATGTCGTTTTTATCGTATGCACAACTCGATGCGTTTCGTACAGGTGTTATTTTAGGATTTTCTCCCAATAAATCAATTTTAGAAACAGCTCCTTTGAATGCAGGAATAATGGCAGAATTTGTTTTACCCGTAGTTGGAGTAGGAGCAGAGGTGGATTTGCTTTACGAAAACAAAGCATTTCAAACTCAAAACGGTAGTTTTACAGAACGTTTCTCTAATTTTAAATTACCAATCTATGCAAAATGGAGAATAGGTGTTCCAATGTTTAAAGGATTTCTTGGAGCAGGTGCAACTTATTCGCTTTCGTGGAAAGATTTGCGTGATTATGGAATTTCTCTTAGGACTTTTGACACTTGGAGTTTTTCTGCAATGGCAGGAGTAGAAGTTTTTAATAAATTACAAATTCGTATAAATTACGATTACCAATTTTTAAACTCTCAATTAAAGAATGTTTTTAAAGGAAATTCAGCCTTTACAATAGGTATAGGTTATTGGTTTTAACGTAGAATAAAGATTTACTTATTTTTTTATATTTTCAATTTGGGCTGTGAGGATTTCCTTGCAGCCTTTCTTTGTTTTAAGAAAATAATTCTTTGAATTAAAAAATTATTTCTTTGAATTAAAAAATTATTTCTTTGAAAAAATAGTCTTGCACCTTGGAAGTAAAAAAAATCAAACGATGTTTCACATTATTTTGTCGTTACTAAAAAAATAAATACTTTTGCATATAGAAATAAAACTAAGAGAAAATGGTAAGAAAAATAATAATTTCAACAATTTTTGTTTTGCTTAGCACCATTGCTTTTTCGCAAAACATATCTATATCTTCCTTTCGTTGCATAGAAGAAGACATTTCGGCACGTGTTGCAAACGTTAAAGATATAAATGGAGAGCTTTGTGCTTTGATAATAGTCAATACGCCCGTTCAAGGCTTTGAGTTTAGTGTTGCAAACATTGAAAAAACCGAACAAAAGACAGGAGAAATTTGGATATACATCTCTCCGGGCTCAAGATTCATTACCTTGAAACACCGAGACCTTGGCTCGTTGAGAAATTACAACTTTCCACAAACCATAGAAAGCGGAAAAACCTACGAAATGGTACTTAAAACCGCCAAAATCACTCAAATAGTAGAAGAAATCACAACCGAACAATATCTAATCATTGAAAGCTCAACCCCAGATGCTAAGATATACATCAATGATGAATATATAGGAAGAAATTCCGCACGAAAATTCCTCCCAATCGCCAAAGAACACACCTATAAGGTAGAAGCACCACTTCATCACAGCCAAAGCGGAAACATAAAGCTTAAAGCAGAAGAAAAAACCACCCTTAAAATAGATTTACTTCCAGCTTTTGGATATTTAAAAGTAAACACAACGCCCGAAAGTGGAGCAGAAATAGAGATAAACGGTAAGTTGCAATCGCAAACCACACCTTTCACAAGTCAAGAGCTTGAAAGTGGAAAATATACCGTTCAAGCCTTTAAGCCAATGTATAAATCCTTACCACAAGAAGTAGATTACACGATGGAAAGACTTCGGAAATAACCATAAACCTTATTCCAACTTTTGCAACCGCAAACATAACTTGCCAAGACAAAGAGGCTGAAATCTATATTGACGGAGAATTTAAGGCAAAGGGCAGTTTCAATGGACAATTAGCCGAGGGCACTCATCAATTAGAGGTAAAGAAGAAATCGCATCGCACAATTAAGAAAACCATTAACGCAATCAGCGGACAAACTCTAAGCGAAAACATAGAGAAACCACAAGCCATAAACGGCAAACTAAACATTGATAGCGAGCCTTACAATGCTGACATCTACATTGACGGAAAACACTACGGACAAACCCCAATGCTGATTTCGCAAGTCCTAATCGGCGAACATCAACTAACGCTTAAAAAAGACGGCTTTAAAGATTTCTCAACAAAAATCAAGATTGAAGAAAACAAAACAGCACAATACACCTTCACACTCCAAGAAAAACCAAAGCAAGAAATAGCAGAAATAAAACCAATCGTCAAAAACGTAAATTTAACAGAATATAAAAATCTTAAAACCTTAAAGGGACATTCAGAAAGTGTCAATTCCGTAGCATATAGTCCCGATGGCACAAAATTTATCAGCGGTTCATATGATAATACCATTAAGATATGGGACGCAAACACAGGACAATGCCTTAAAACCTTGGCTGGACATTCAGATTATGTCAAATCCGTAGCATATAGTCCCGATGGCACAAAAATAATCAGCGGTTCAAGAGATAAAACCGTTAAGATATGGGACGCAAACACAGGACAATGCCTTAAAACCTTGGAGGGACATTCGACAACTGTCGAATCCGTAGCATTTAGTCCCGATGGCACAAAAATAATCAGCGGTTCTGAAGCTATAATTAACCAATCAGAAACTGGAATCATTAAGATATGGGACGCAAACACAGGACAATGTCTTAAAACATTAGTGGGACATTCAGAAAATGTTTCTTCCGTAGCATATAGTCCAGATGGTACAAAAATTATCAGCGGTTCAATAGATGGAACCATTAAAATCTGGGGAGAGGAATAGGGATTGATTTTATAATATAAATAATAACGCTCGCGAGTCTTAGTTTTCTTTTGACAAGCGAGCGTTTTTTTGTTTTTTTTCGTTTTGTCAATTAAAAAAATAATCTTAAACTAAGAAAAATAAGAGAAAATAAAAACTTTTTTGTAAATTTGCTCGTTCGTTTATAGTCAAATAATTTAAGAACAATGTTTAACAAAATAGAAATAGAACGATTTAGAGGTATAAAGCATGCATCAATAGAAGGCTTTAAGCAAATTAATCTTTTTTTTGGTAAAAATAACTGCGGTAAGACCACTTTGTTAGAATCTTTGCTTTTATCCGCAGGTTTATCTAACCCGAGATTATTTAGAGATATAAATATTATTAGAGACTATTATAAAAGTTTTAGGTTCGATGATTTTATGTTAAATTTTTATAACTTAGATTCAACTCAACCAATACATATTAAAGTAGTTGACGATGAAATAAGAGATTTGAAAATTAGTATTTTTGAAAAGAATAAGACTATTATTCCTTCTATGGGAAACGAGAAAGTTGATAAATTATCTACTGTTGCAGATAAGGATTATGAAGTGAAATATGATTTTATAGTCAATAATGAATCATTTAGTACTAAATTACAATTTGATTCTACTCAACCAGATAGATTAACCTGGAAAAGAGCTAATACTTATGAAGAATTGCTAAAAAGTTTCTATTTAGGCCCTAAATATGATTTTAATACATCAATACAAGGTTTGAATAATATTCTTAAAAATAAAGATGAAGATTTTGTTATTGAAGGTCTTAGATTCATAGAACCGCGTGTGAAAAATTTTATATTTACAGAAGAAGGGATATTTGTTGATATTGGTATTGAAAAACGTATTCCTATAAATATGATGGGCGATGGGGTGAGAAAAATTGTTTCACTTTTAACGGCTATATATGATTGTAAAGATGGAATTGTGCTTATTGATGAGATAAGTAATGGATTTCATTATTCTGTTATGAGTAATTTATGGAATGTTATCATAAAAGCAGCAATTAAAAACAATACTAAATTATTTATAACAACGCATGATTATGATTCTATAAAAGGATTGCGAGATACGGCTCTCGGTGAATTTGATGAACAAGTTTCAACTTTCAAATTATTGAGAACTTCCGATGATGAATTAAAAGCATTGCACTACTCTTTGGAAAGCGTTGATTATTCTATTAACCAAGAAATTGAAATAAGGTAATATGAATAAGATATTTATCGAGGCAGAAAAAAAAGAAACACCAGAATATAATTTCATAAAAACAATTTTAGTTAAATTCTTTCATGGAAAGGAGTATGAAATTATAACAATAGGAGGTGTGGAAAAACTTTTTGAAGAAACTAATCTCAATAAAATAAAGGAAGCAAACATAGAGGGAAGTCAGGTTTTAGTATTAGTTGATGCAGATACTGTGAAAAAAGGTTGGGGATATGGAGGAAGAAAAGATTGGATAGAGGATAAAATGAAGGAATATAAGGTTTCATTTCAATATTTTATTTATCCAAATAATCAAGGTGATGGAGATGTGGAAGTTTTGATGGAATCTACTGCTCGAAAGGATTTACATAAAACGTTTTTTGATTGTTTTGAAAAATACGAGAAGTGTGTTTTGAAAAAAATAGATGAATTGGGGAAACCTAAATACAACACTCCAAACTTAAAAGGTAAATTACATACTTATATGACTGCACAAAAATTATCAAATAAACATCGTAAACGATTAGGAAGTGGAGATTGGCTATTTGATAATGCAGATTATTGGGATTTAGATGTGGAAGATTTACAACCTTTGAAAGATTTTTTTGAACAACATCTTAAATAACGCTCGCAAGTCTTAATTTTCTTTTGACAAGCGAGCGTTTTTTTGTTTTTTTTCGTTTTGTTTTGTGTAGAGATTACTTTTCTTTATCTTTGCAAAATGGAATTAAAGGAAAAGAAAAAGGAGCTTAGAAAGTTGATTCGTGAGAGAAAAAAGCAACTTTCTTTGAGCGAAAAACAAAAAGAGGGTAAAGAGATTTTTTCTTTGATAGAAAATTCTTCTGCATACAAGCAAGCAAATATCGTTTTGCTTTATTGGTCAATGGACGATGAGGTTCCGACTCACGATTTCATTCTTTCAAACTATGAAAACAAGACAATTCTTTTGCCTTGTGTGGTTGGGGACGATTTAGTGCTTAGAAAATTCTCTGGAATGCAGTCAATGAAAGAAGGAGAGCAATTCGGAATTCTTGAACCTACGGGAGAAATCTTTTCAGACTATGAAAAAATAGATTTAATGATTATTCCGGGAGTGGCTTTCGATAGAGAAAGAAAACGCATCGGTAGAGGTAGAGGATTTTATGACCGTTTGCTTGCGGTTAATCAAAACAAGAAAATGGGAATTTGTTTCTCTTGTCAATTGGTTGAAAGTGTTCCTACCGAGGATTTTGATGTGAAGATGGATTTTGTGGTAACTCCAAATGAAATTATTGGCAATGAGTAAAAAGAAACTTGTTTTAATTTCCTGCCTTTCGGGATTGCTTCTTAGCTTTGCTTGGTTGGATTTGCTTTTTGCTCCTTTGGTGCTTGTGGCTTTTGTTCCTATGCTTTGGGTTGAGGACTATATCTCAAAAAACAATGAGGACAAACGCTTTTCTTCCTATGCTGGTTTTGCATACTCTTATCTTCCTTTTTTGATTTGGAATGCTACTACAATTTTTTGGGTATCTTTTTCTACGCCTGCTGCTTTGGTTTTGCCTTTCTTTCAAGCCTCTTTAATGGCTCTTGCTTTTCAACTTTTTCATTGGGCAAAGCGTGTGTTTGGTGTTGAGAAGAAAATCAATTATGTGTTTTTTATTATTTTCTTTCTTGCCTTTGAATTCTTAGAACTTAATTGGGATTTTAATTTTCCTTGGTTAAACTTAGGTAATAGTTTTGCAAAATTTCCTGCTTTGGTGCAATGGTATGAATATACAGGCGTTGCGGGAGGAAGTCTTTGGATTTTGCTTTCAAATGTCTTTGTTTTATTTTTTTTAAACAGCGTTTTAGAAAAATATTTCAATAAAAAAATAAATTATTTCTTAGGAATAATTCTTGCTTTGCCTATAATAATTTCTTTAACGATTTATTTTACTTATGAGGAAGAGAAAACGCAGGGTTCAGACGTTGTTGTGGTGCAACCAAATCTTGACCCATACGAAGAACAATATACTTTCTCGCCTCAAATGGTTTGTCAGATAATAGAAGACCTTACTTTGCAAAAGGCAGATGAGAATACAGATTACGTTCTTTGTCCTGAGAGTTGCATTCAAGAATATGCGTGGGAAGAATACTTAGAGGAAACTCCAAGTATTGAGTATTTAAGAGAAGTTTCTAATCGTTTTCCTCGTTTAGAGTTTATTGCGGGTATGTCTTCTCGTAAAAGGGTTGAAGAAAGTCAAAGAACAATTGCAACAAGAGAGCATAAGAGATATGGTTTTTTGTATGAAAATTATAATACTGCAATAAAGATAGATAGGGATACGCTTAATCCTCATAGTCAAATAAGACATAAATCTGTGCTTACGCCTGCTGTGGAGAAGATGCCTTTGCAAAAATATCTTAGTTTTATGGAAAACTTTATTCTTGACTTAGGTGGTACGGTTGGAAGTTTGGGAACGGATAAGGATTTCAAGGTTTTTTCTTCTGAAAACAAGCCTAAGACAGCTACTGCTATTTGTTATGAAAGTGTTGATGGAGGTTATGTTGCGGAATTGGTCAATGCAGGAGCCGAACTCTTGTTTATAATTACTAATGACGGATGGTGGAAAAATACTCCGGGACATCGTCAGCATGCTGCTTTTGCTTCTTTGCGTGCAATAGAGAATAGACGTTATATTGCAAGGAGTGCAAATACGGGAATTTCTTGTTTTGTTTCTCCAAAAGGTGAAATTTTGCAAAAAACTAAGTATTGGCAAGAAGATGTAATAAAGGAAACTCTATATCCTCAAACAAAAAAGACTTTTTACACAAGGTATGGGGATTATATTTATAGAACGGCATCTTTTCTTGCTGTTTTGAGTATTTTATTAGGATTAGTAAATAATGTTTTAAAAAAGAAAAAAAATGTTTAAAAAGGTACCACACACTTATGTAATCATTTTCTCTCTTATAGTGATAGCTGCAATTGCTACTTGGTTTGTTCCTGCGGGGGAGTTTCAGCGTCAAGAAGTGCAAACCGAGAGTGGCAAGATTGTTAATCAGATTGTGCCCGGCTCATACGAGAGAGTAGATCAAAATCCGCAGACTTGGGAAATTATGTCTTCGTTTTTTAAAGGATTTCAAAAGGCTCCTGGGATTATTGCTTTCCTTTTGATATTGGGCGGTGCGTTTTGGATTTTGAATGAAACGAAAGCAATTGATATGGGAGTGCAAACCTTCCTTAAAAAGTCTTCTTCTTTGGAGCGTTATGCACTATTTAGGAAAATAGGAGTGAATAATCTTATCATTGTTGTGATAATGATTATGTTCTCTTTGTTTGGTGCAATTTTTGGAATGAGTGAAGAAACTATTGCCTTTGTTGCGATATTTGTTCCCTTAGCAATTTCTATGGGATACGACTCAATTACGGGAGTTTGTCTTTGCTTTCTTGCAGCAGGACTTGGTTTTGCAGGTTGTATTTTGAATCCTTTTACACTTGGAATTGCACAAGATATTGCTGGAATTAAGATGTTCTCTGGAATTGAATACAGATTAGTCGTTTGGTTTATAATTACTTTTGTTGGAATTGCCTTTGTGCTTTATTATGCAAACAAAGTGAAAAAGAATCCAACAAAATCTATTATGTACAATGAAGATGAATATTGGAGAAAGAATCAAGCTTCGGTAAATGACTTAGTTGCAATTAAGGCTTCTAAGACTTGTTGGATTGCATACTTTGCAACGCTTTTGATTCAAGTTGTTTTTTGTATTCAAACTCAAAGCATACCTCTTATAATTACTACTATTCTTTTTGCGGTTATTGCTTATTTAGGAATAAGAAAGTCAATGCAAATGTTTTCTCTTTCAATCCTTATTTTTACTATTGTTTATTTGGTAATAGGTGTAATGGTTTTTGAATGGGGATTTGAACAAATTGCTGCCTTGTTCTTTACTATGGCGATAATTACAGGAATGGCTCTTGGTAAAGGGGCAAGTGATATTGCAAAACTCTTTATTGCCGGTGCAAAAGATATGCTTTCGGCAGCTTTGGTTGTAGGTTTGGCAAGTGGAATCATCATAATATTGGAAGATGGTAAGATAATTGACACCTTCCTTTCAGGATTGGCAAATGCTATTTCGGGAAGTGGTCAAGTTGGAGCTTTGAGTATTATGTATGCTTTTCAATCTGTTTTGAATGCAATCATTACCTCAGGTACAGCAAAGGCTGCAATGCTTATGCCGATGTTTGCCGAAATTGCAAATATGACAGGAATGTCTTTGCAAGCCGCAGTAACTGCTTTTCATATTGGAGATGGATTTACTAATCTTATTACTCCAACCTCAGGAGTCTTGATTGCAGTTTTAGGATTGGCTAAGATTCCTTATGCAAAGTGGGTGAAGTTTTCTTGGAAATTTATCTTAGCAATGGTCGTTCTTGGTTGGTTGCTTTTGATTCCAACAGTTGTAATGGATTTACCTAATTTTTAAAATAAAAAACAAAGATTATGAAAAAGATTTATTTATTATTCTCTTTACTAATTCTTGCTTTATTTAGCAGTTGTGAGGCATTTGATGATACAAGTTATCAAATATATTACGATAGTTTTTCTTCTGCTGACCAAATTAAAAGAATAGAATTAAGAGAGTTTAATCAAGAAGAAGGAAATTACGATAAAAAAAGAACAATTCAACTAAATATTGGTGAAAAGTCTGATATTTATGATGTGAGTTCAGATATTGAATTTGTGGAAGTAATGATAGTTAGTCAATATAGCGTAGAACAAGAAAAATATCACATAAATATTTGTTATTTGAATAAGGGAGAAGAGAATATAATAAGGTTATCTTCTTTAAAATAGTGAATATTGACTTTTTTTTCGTAATATTGCAAATTCTCAAAAACTAAAAATTAAGAACAAAATGGCATTGTTAGAAATAAAGGATTTACACGCAAGAATTAAAGATAAGGAAATTTTAAAAGGAGTAAATCTTACTATAAATAAAGGTGAAGTTCACGCAATTATGGGACCTAATGGAAATGGTAAAAGTACATTAGCGTCTGTTATTGCAGGAAAAGATACATTTGAAGTAACAAAAGGAGAAGTCCTTTTCAATAATAAAAATCTTTTAGATTTGCCAATAGAGGCAAGAGCAGCAGAAGGAATTTTTCTTGGTTTTCAATATCCTGTGGAAATTCCAGGTGTTAGCATAACAAACTTTATGCGTACTGCAATCAATGAACAAAGAAAATATAGAGGATTAGACCCTATGTCAGCAAAAGACTTTCTTGCATTGATGGAAGAAAAGAAAAAAGTTGTTGAACTAACAAGTAAACTTGCAAATCGTTCGGTAAATGAAGGTTTTTCTGGTGGAGAAAAAAAGAAAAACGAGATTTTCCAAATGGCAATGTTGAATCCAACGCTTGCAATCTTAGATGAAACGGATTCAGGCTTGGATATAGATGCTTTAAGAATAGTTGCAAATGGAGTAAACGCTCTTCGTAGTCCTGATAATGCGACAGTTGTAATCACACACTATCAAAGATTGTTGGATTATATTGTTCCTGATTATGTTCATGTGCTTTATGAGGGCAGAATTGTTAAAACAGGAGACAAAACCCTTGCTTTAACATTGGAAGAAAAGGGTTATGATTGGATTAGAAAGGAATTAGAGCAAGGAAAGTAATGGAAGAAAGTCTAAAAAACATAAATTTTAGTTGTAATATCCCGCAATTTAACACTATACGACTAATACAATTGAATGGAAAATTGTATGAAGATGTCGTTTTAGGTGAAAAATATAAGGATATTATAGAAATAGAAAGAACAGAGGAGGGAATTTCTATAAATGTTAAAGAAAATGCAATAATAGATACTCCTTTGCAGATTATAAATGTTGTAGGAAATCCTCAATCCTTAAATACTACTTCGTTTAGTACTGTAAAGTTGGGTCAAAATAGTAAGTTGCGTCTTATTCATTGCGATGATTCTATTTCAGAACAAAGTTGTGATTTAACAAATAGCCTACAAATAGAAATAGGTGATGGAGCAAGTTTAGATTATTATAAAATGGAAAACATAAATGACTTTTCTTCTGTAAGCACTCAGGTATGCTTTGAAATGGGAAAAGAATCTAAACTTACTACTTTTGGACTTAGTCTTAATGGAAAACTTATTCGCAACAAAATAATAGTTAATTTCAATGAAGAACATTCGGTTGCCGATCTTAATGGTTTGTATTTGATGGATAAACAACAAGAGGCAGAAACTGAAATCAATGTTTATCATCGCAAACCTAATTGTTCTTCTAATCAATTGTTCAAAGGAATACTTGATGATGTAGCAAAATCAAGTTTTGTAGGACATGTTTTTGTTGATTATGGAGCAAATGGCACAGTAGCTTTGCAAAACAATAAGAATATGCTACTTACCGACAAGGCAAAGGTGAATACACGTCCGTTTTTAGAAATATATAATGATGATGTAAAGTGTTCGCACGGAGCAACCGTAGGACAATTGAATCCAGAGGCACTTTTCTATCTTAGAACTCGTTGTATAAGTGAAAGAAGTGCGAGAATGTTACTTATGTATGCTTTTTGTGAAGATGTACTTTCAAAAAGCGATATAGAAGAGTTGAAAGAAAATTTGGGAGACTTGATAAAACGTAGATTACAAGGCGAACTGACTGCTTGTGGTAATTGTGTTTTTCAATGTTCTACACCAAAGTTTAAAATTTAACTAAGTATGCGAATCGCCATTTTTGGTAAAAATTGCAAAAAAGAAGACTTGTGTTATATAGAAGACTTATTATCTCAAATAAGTCTTCGTTCTGATAAATTGATTATAGCAAAAGAATTTTTTACTTATTTACGAGACAAAATCACTTTTCCAGAAAATTCTTCAATAGTGGCTTTGGAAGAAGATAAAATATCTACTCAACAAATAGATGTTTTATTTTCTTTGGGAGGAGATGGCACTTTATTAGATACACTCTCTGTTGTGAAAAATTCTTGCATTCCTGTTTTGGGAATAAATCTTGGACATTTGGGATTTCTTACAAGTGTCGGAAGGGCTGATATAAAGAATCTTTTAACCGAAATAGAAAAGCAACATTATAAGTTTGAAAAACATAGCGTTTTGCAAGCATCTTGTGAGGCTTTGATAGGAAAACGTTTTGCCATAAATGAGGTTTGTGTGCGTTCTCTTTCTCCTGGTGAATTATTGGAAATAGATGCTTACATAGGTGATGAATATCTTACAACATATACCTCAGATGGATTGATAGCAACT
Source organism: uncultured Bacteroidales bacterium (assembly GCA_937876865.1). Classification (GTDB taxonomy): domain Bacteria; phylum Bacteroidota; class Bacteroidia; order Bacteroidales; family P3; genus Onthomorpha. The sequence goes on from CALEFF010000065.1 coordinate 26,483, forward strand.
ACACCTACGGGCTCTACTGCTTATTCTATGAGTTGTGGAGGGCCTATAATTTCACCTAATTCAAAGTGTTTGTGTATTACTCCAATATCTCCTCACAACCTTACTTTAAGACCGCTTATTATTCCAGATAATTCGCAAATAAAATTCGTAATAAACTCATCAAGAAAAGGTATTTCATTGCATTTTGATTCGCAAATATATCCATTGGAAACTCCAATTTCAATAGAAATATCGAAAGCTGATATGGAATTGAGGCTAATAAGAATGCAAAATCAAACATTCTTCTCAGCAATTAGAAATAAATTGATGTGGGGAACAAATCTAAGACAAAGAAAAAGTAATGATGAATAAAAAAAATGTTGCAGTAATAGGCTCTACGGGTAGTATTGGCAGACAAACCTTAGATATTATTGCTCAACACCCTGATAAATTTTCGGCAGAAGTATTAACTGCAAACACGCAAGCAGATTTGCTTATAGAACAAGCATTAAAATTCAATCCTAATGTTGTGGTTATTGCCGATAAAATCCAATATGCAAAGGTTAAAGAAGCATTATCGCAAACTGATATAAAGGTTTTTGCAGGAAAAGAAAGCATTGACGATGTTGTTCAAATGGATTGTGTTGATGTTGTCCTTATGGCACTTGTCGGTTTTGCAGGATTATCGCCAACAATCAAGGCAATAGAAAAAGGAAAACTAATAGCCCTTGCTAATAAAGAAACACTTGTTGTAGGAGGAGAGTATGTTATGAGCTTGGCAAAGCAAAACAATACTGCAATCCTTCCTGTTGATTCGGAGCATTCTGCAATTTTTCAATGTTTGATAGGGGAAATAAATAACGAAATAAACAAAATATATCTTACTGCTTCGGGAGGACCGTTTAGAAACCTAAATTCAGAAGAACTTTCAAAGGTTAGCGTAGCACAAGCCTTGAATCACCCAAATTGGGCAATGGGAAAGAAAGTTACAATCGACTCTGCAACTCTTATGAATAAGGGTTTTGAAATGATTGAGGCAAGATGGTTGTTTGATATAAAGCCAAGCAAGATAGAAGCCGTTATTCACCCTCAAAGTATCATACATTCAATGGTGGAATTTGAGGACGGAAGCATAAAAGCTCAATTAGGAATTGCTGATATGCGACTTCCAATTCAATATGCTTTGAGTTTTCCTGACCGTTTGCCAAATTCCTCAGAAAAATTAGATATTTATAAATATTCTACTTTAACTTTTGAAAAGCCAAACAGAGAATTATTCCCTTGTTTAGATATGGCGTATTACGCAATTGAGAAAGGAGGAAATGCTCCTGCGATTATGAATGCAGCAAATGAAGTTGCGGTAGAGGCGTTTTTGAAAGAAAAAATCAAATTTATAGAGATAGGAAATATAATAGAAAAGGCATTTAATACGTTTGCTTTTGTGGAAAAACCTTCTTTGGAAGATTATTTCAAAACAGATGAATTAGTAAAAGAACAATTAAAAAAAGAAATATTAAATAATTAAAAGAGATGAAGATATTAGCGTTAATTCTAAGTTTATCGTTATTGGTGTTTATCCATGAACTTGGTCATTATTTATTTGCAAGATTATTCAAAACAAGAGTAGAGCAATTCTATTTGTTTTTCAACCCCGGATTTTCAATTTTAAGAGCAAAAAAATGTAATGGTAAGTGGCGTTTAAGTTGGTTTAGTAAAAAATCTCCTGAGGAGTTTGCTCAATATCCCGATAAAACAGAATGGGGAATTGGTTGGTTGCCTTTTGGTGGCTATTGTTCAATTGCAGGAATGATAGATGAGAGTAATACCTCAGCAGACTCTCTTTCGGCAGAGCCACAAGAATGGGAATATCGCTCAAAGAAAGCTTGGCAAAGGCTTCTTATTGTTTTGGGAGGAGTATTGATGAATTTCGTTGGTGCAATTGTGATATTCTCTGCTATGCTTTTTGTTTGGGGTAAAGAAACTTTGCCTATGCAAAATGCAACACTTGGATATGACTATACAGAGGTTGCTTTGAAAAATGGATTTCAAAACGGAGATATAGTTCAAAACATAGATGGTAAAAAAGTTGTTGATTTATCAGAAGTAGTTGAACAAGTAATTTTAGAATCTCCAAAAGATATAACTGTAAAGAGAGGGGATTCTTTGGTAACATTTAATCTTCCAAAAGATTTTGCAAAACAAATGTTGGTGGCTAATCCAAAACAATTTGCAACTGTTAGAGTTCCTTTTGTGATAGATAATTTTGCATTAGGCTCTCTTGCACAAAAAGCAGGAATGCAAATAGGAGATAGTATAGTCGCTTTGAATGGCGTTGCAACCCCTACTTTTACTGATTTTACACAAGAAATTGCAGATAAAAAGGGACAAGAAATTACGATAACTTATTATAGAGATAATCAAAAACAAGAAGTTTCTTTTGCTCTTGGTAGCGATGGAAAGATTGGAGCAGTAGCAAAAAATCCTATAAACATATTTAAAACAGAGAAAATAGAGTATAATGTTTTTGAATCAATACCTGCTGGAATAAAGGTAGGAACAGAAACATTGGTTAATTACGTTAAACAGTTTAAATTAGTATTTACAAAAGAAGGTGCTTCACAATTAGGAGGATTTGGTGCAATTGGTTCAATGTTTCCTACTGAGTGGAATTGGGCTATCTTTTGGAATATGACAGCATTCCTTTCTATAATCTTAGCATTTATGAATATATTGCCTATTCCTGCCTTAGATGGAGGACATGTTATGTTTACGCTTTGGGAAATGATAACAGGAAAGAAACCTGGCGACAAATTTATGGAGCGAGCACAGATGATTGGAATGATTCTTTTGTTTGGATTGCTGATTTTCGCTAATGGAAACGACCTATACAGATGGATTTCTTCAAAATTTTAGTGCCTAATAATCAGATACTTTAAACAAAAAGAATAAAAAAAGTAAAGAAAAAATTTGGTGGTAATAAAAAAGGTTGTATCTTTGCAATCGCTTTAAGGGAATAAAGAAAGCCTCCTTAGCTCAGCTGGTTAGAGCACATGACTGTTAATCATGGGGTCCTAGGTTCAAGTCCTAGAGGGGGCGCTCAAAGAGAGAAATCAAAAAGGTTTCTCTCTTTTTTTGTTTCTCTCCTTTGTGTTGCAATAAACATGCAAATTGACTTAAAAAGTCAAAGAAATAATTTCAAAAAGCAAAGAAAAATTTTATTAAATCAAAGAAAAAAAATGATTTTTCTATGCTTTATTTCTGCACGTGGTGCATACAATAATAAATATATAATAAAATAATAACTAAAAAGAAAAATAAATAAAAAGAAAAAGGATGAACATTTTTTAATGTTTTAATTAGCCAGCAAACAACACCGCCTGCCCTTTAATTTTTTAGTAAAATTCTTCCCTAAGTTCAATGCTCTTTTTAATATTAAAACTCTGTCTTTTTTTTATCTAAGATCGATTATCTCGGCTTGTGGATAGGTTTGTGTCGGAAAAGTAAAATCGTTTGTTTTAGTGGCTTGATTTGGTTTGTAAGAAGAGAATGTTATTTGATAAGTGTTACCTCCTCTTACGTGAATTGTCATTTCTTTTAGCCTATTGGTTGTTTTATTACTAACAATTCTTATTTTTGATACGTTGGTACTTTTATTTGGGATAAGATCTATTACATAGTTTGTTTCTTCTTCTCTAATTAGTTTTGGGCGGAAGTCTTTTGAGTAGGTTTTTATCATATTTGGAAAGTTAAAGATGTTGTTTGTTATTACTGAAAGTTCTACTTCTGAGGTTTCTTTTACGTAATGCCAATAGTTTGCTCCATCGCAATAGTCTTCAAAACCTTGTGCTTTTAATTGGAATTTTGCTCCATTTGAAAGAAGTGTGCCTTTTTGTGTTTCTAATGTTTTGTTACCTACTTTGATTGCCATAGTGTAAGAAATAAGTATTGGAGAGTCAGTCGTAATTTTTTTTGATACTGCTTCTACTATTTTTTGTGCTTGTTTGTCTATTACCACTCCATTTACTATTTCTTTTTGTGCAAAAGAAAGGTTGATAAGAAATAAACAAATAAGAAAAACTAATGTCTTTTTCATATTTCATTATTTAAGATATTCTTTCAAGATTTCGTTCAGTTCTACTTCGGTTTTCACAAGAACTTCTCTTGCTTTACTTCCTTCAAAAGGACCAACTATGCCTGCTGCTTCTAATTGATCAATGATTCTACCTGCTCTATTGTAGCCTAAGGATAGTTTTCTTTGAATTAAAGATGTGCTTCCGTGTTGATGCAGTACTACAAGGCGTGCTGATTCTTCAAACTTAGGATCAAGTTGTTTCATATCCACCTCTTTGCTTGGCTCAGATGTTTCATCTAAGTATTCAGGCAAAAGAAAAGTTTCGTCAAATCCTCGTTGTGAACCTATGTATTCTGATAATTGTTCTATTTCTTCTGTATCTATCAATGCACATTGCAAACGTATCAAATCGCTTCCTGCTGAAATCAACATATCTCCTCGTCCTATTAATTGTTCTGCTCCTGAGGTATCGAGAATTGTTTTACTATCTACCCTACTACTTACTTTAAAAGCGATTCTTGCAGGGAAGTTGGCTTTAATTGTTCCTGTTATTATATTTACTGTTGGACGTTGTGTTGCAATTATTAGATGTATTCCTACGGCACGTGCAAGTTGTGCAAGACGTGCAATAGGCATTTCTATTTCTTTGCCTGCTGTCATAATCAAATCAGCAAACTCAGGTTTATGATACCCCTCATCATACATCTGCCTTATGCGGTTTAATTCCCAAGCATCAAGCTCTCTGTTACCTCTGTTTTGTAGGCATACATCCAACCTCGGCGCCAAAGTTACATTAACAAAACAGGTATATTCATCTTCCCAAGCCTTCCATTCATTATACAAATTTTTGCTGATGGGATAAGCAAATATAATCACATTATATTGTTTAGTTTTTTTATATTTCACAATCATTTTGCTCAAACGGTTAGTTCTCTCAGCCCATCCTTTTTCCATGGATAAACCGAGCGTTTCCTGCTCTTCATCACTCAACAAATCATCAACTTCGATAAACAAAGCGTCAGACATTTGCTCTGCCAAAAGCTTTGACACCGTAGATTTTCCCGAATTTATCGGACCATTTATATTTATAATTTTCATTTTATCGGTTCTGCTAAAATTTAAAAATAACAAACCTCTTATACGACATTTTTATCAAAAACGCAATATAAGAGGTTTATCATTCATAACTTTTTGTATATCTTACAAAGCTTAATCACCAACGCCAAACTTGAGGCTATCAACACTGTGTCCCATACATAAAATAAGTATTCGCTACTTATATAGCCCGACGCTACCACGCTATTTAAATAAAATCAACAAATTATTCAAATTCAGCTAAAGCCATATCAATTGCTTTGGCTAGTTGATCAGCACAAGAGGTCCCTTTGCCTCTACAATCATTTCCGCGTAAAATATCGGCTATTTCCTTAGCATTTTTACCTTCTGCCAATTTTGATACTGCCTGCAAATTGCCCATGCAACCGCCCTCAAACTTAATATTGTATATTTTGCCGTCTTTAATATCAAAAGAAATAATTTCAGGAACTTCATATAGCCCAATGTTTTCAATTTCTTCCCTAACTTTATTAAAGAGGGCTTTTGTGGTTTTTATGAAAAGCAAAACTTCGTCATCTCTAATAACTTTGCCTTCCCATCTATAAAAAGAAGTGATTTTTGGAACAATATTAACGCACGCTGCAAGATGATTTTTGACTAAATATCTCGCAATTTTATTTGCGTTTATTGTTGTATCAACTGTTGTAATAATTAAAGTTAATTTTTCCATTAAATTACTCCAATTTATGTTTATATTCTCTCATAAAATGAAATATTAATAAATTGTTTATTTTTTATTCATTATTAAAAAGAAGTGATAAGTTTATTATATTGCACAGGTATAAAAAGGAGAAGAAAATGGCTAAAACAATTGGTATAGACTTGGGTACAACAAACTCAGTTATGGCCGTTATGGAAGGTGGAAAACCTACTGTTATAACAAACAACGAAGGAAGCAGAACAACTCCTTCAATCGTTGCTTTTTCTAAAACCGGAGAAAGATTAGTAGGTCAACTTGCAAAACGTCAAGCAATTTTAAACCCAGATAAAACAATTATTTCTATTAAAAGAAAAATGGGTAGCGACAAAAAAACAAATGTTGATGGAAAAGACTACACTCCACAAGAAATTTCTGCAATGATTTTAAGAAAATTAGCAGATGATGCTTCTAAATATTTAGGAGAAAAAGTTATTGTAACTATTAAAAATAACCTAAAACTTAAAGGAACTTTATTCTATGATGAAACGTATGACAACTACCATTTGACTAAAATTAATGAACCAATAATTCTTCTTAAGAGTTATCATATACTGAAAATTGAAAAATCTTAAATTGATGGGAGGAATTAGAAAATGAAAATTTTATTATATAGGCTTAAAAGTAACGGAAAAATTACATCTGTTGAAGAGATTAACGAAGCGTCATATCAAAAAGTAATTTCTGACCCTAATAAAATTTTTAATTACAATACTAATGACAACAATGGGACTTTTGCATTTGTATATGACAGTGAACAAGATGGACTTCCCAAAG
>CALEFF010000066.1 GCA_937876865.1 uncultured Bacteroidales bacterium
ATGGTACAAACTTCCCGACATTTCTTCGGGCACATCCATTTCCCCAAAAATGAAAAAGTGTGATACAACTTTGTCCATTGTACCACACAATTGCTTGGTTTTCCTGACACATCCAGTCCGGAAAGCAATAAAAAACGGGTGCTGAAATCTATCCAGTACCCGTTTTTATTTAGTGTATTTCAGTCAATTACTTCACCTCCTCAAAGTCTGTGTCGGTTACTTCTCCGTCTTGTGAGTTGTTTTGTGAGGATTGACCTTGATTTTGTGCTTGTTCTTGTTGTGGTGCTCCTTGTTGTGAATACATATCCGCTGAGGCTGCTTGGAATACTGCGTTTAGTTTTTCACTTGCTGCGTCTATTGCAGGTATATTCTTAGCTGCGTGTGCATCTTTCAATTCTTTTAAAGCACTTTCTATTTCTGATTTCTTGTCAGCAGGTAATTTATCTCCGTTTTCTTTTAATGCTTTTTCTACTTGGAAAATCATTGCGTCTGCTCCGTTGATTTTATCTGCTTCTTCTTTCAATTTCTTGTCAGCTTCTGCATTTGCTTCTGCTTCTGCTTTCATTCTTTTTATTTCATCTTCGCTCAATCCGCTTGATGCTTCAATTCTTATTGATTGTTGTTTTTGTGTTGCTTTGTCCATTGCTGATACATTCAAGATTCCGTTTGCGTCAATGTCGAATGTAACTTCAATTTGTGGAACTCCTCTTTGTGCAGGTGGTATTCCGTCTAAGATAAATCTACCTATTGTTTTGTTATCTGTTGCTCTTGTTCTTTCACCTTGTAGAACGTGGATTTCAACTGATGGTTGATTATCTTGTGCTGTTGAGAATACTTGTGATTTCTTTGTAGGTATTGTAGTGTTTGCATCAATTAGTTTTGTCATCACGCCTCCTAAGGTTTCAATTCCTAATGAAAGTGGAGTTACGTCAAGTAATAATACATCTTTTACTTCTCCTGTTAATACTCCTCCTTGAATTGCTGCTCCTACTGCTACTACTTCGTCTGGGTTTACGCCTTTTGAAGGTGCTTTTCCAAAGAATTGTTCTACTATTTGTTGAATTGCTGGTATTCTTGTGCTACCTCCTACAAGGATTACTTCGTTGATTTGATTTTTGTCAAGACCTGCATCTGCTAATGCTTTTTTACAAGGTTCAATTGTTGCTTTTATCAAATCATCACACAATTGTTCAAATTTTGCTCTTGTTAATGAGCGAACTAAGTGTTGAGGAACACCATCTATTGGCATTATATAAGGGAGGTTAATCTCTGTTGTTGTAGAAGAAGACAATTCTATTTTTGCTTTTTCTGCTGCTTCTTTCAAACGTTGTAAAGCCATAGGGTCTTTTCTTAAATCAACGTTGAAATCATTCATAAATTCTTGTGCTAACCAATCGATAATTCTCTTATCAAAGTCATCTCCTCCAAGGTGTGTATCTCCGTTTGTTGATTTTACTTCAAATACTCCGTCTCCAAGTTCCAAAATTGAAATATCGAATGTACCTCCTCCTAAGTCAAAAACTGCAATATTAGCATCTGAATCTTTTTTATCTAATCCGTAAGCTAAGGCTGCTGCTGTTGGTTCGTTGATAATTCTTCTTACTTTCAAGCCTGCAATTTCTCCTGCTTCTTTTGTTGATTGACGTTGTGCGTCATTAAAGTATGCAGGTACTGTAATTACAGCTTCTGTTACTTCTTGGCCAAGATAATCTTCTGCTGTTTTTTTCATTTTTTGAAGAATGATTGCAGAAATTTCTTGTGGAGAATATAATCTTCCGTCAATATCTACTCTTGGAGTATTGTTATCTCCTTTTACTACTTTGTAAGGAACGCTTGAAACCTCATCTGTAACTCTATCAAATGTTTCTCCCATAAATCTTTTTATTGAATAAATAGTATTATGAGGGTTAGTTATTGCTTGACGTTTTGCAGGATCTCCTACTTTTCTTTCTCCTGATGAAACAAATCCTACAACTGATGGAGTAGTTCTTCTTCCTTCGCTATTTGCAATTACAACAGGTTCGTTTCCTTCCATTACAGACACACAACTATTTGTTGTTCCTAAGTCTATTCCAATTATTTTTCCCATTTTTATAATTTTTTATTTGTTTATAATCTTTGTTCTTTGTCCCTATATAAACAAATTTTGTGCCAAAATAGTTCATTGACACAAAAAATGACAATTTGTCATAAACAAAAGATTGTTTGCTGACAATAAATAAAAGTTAAGACAATCTATTCTATAAAAATCTTTGTAGTCTTAGAAGATATTCTCTTGGAATCCTTAGAAATATTCACTCTAATGAAATACATTCCAGAAGAAACCTCAGAAAGAGTAAATTGTTTTTGCTTTGTATTAAAGACTTCTCTTCCCAAAGCATTTACAACCTCTATGTTCACTATATTTTCATTTGAAATAACTTCTACAAATCTATTTTCATTAACCACTTTTATGTTTAAGTCTTCTTCCAACGCCATTTGTCTATTCTTTTTGACTAAAAGTTGGAATCTATCAACATTTTCCCCTGCCTCAAATTGTGTTGTATAAACCATTCCCTCACTCAAACGAAAGTCTTGTCCTCTATCAATCAAGAAAACTGTATATCCCTCTGGAAGATTATCTACAATAAAACTCATCTCCTTGCTTTGAGTAGAACGCACATTTATATTGGCTGTATAAGGCAAAGTATTTACTTCTTCTTTTACAAGACTAATGCCATTTACTACAAAATAAGGTTCTGCTATCTCTGAGCCTGCGAACATTTTATTGGCATCAAAAATATCATATTCTTTTTTAGCCTTTTCGTTGTGAGAGAAATAAAGTTTAACTTTTTCATTTTCATCTATCAACGAAAGTTCTATATATTCTATTTCTTTATCATTTTTCGTTTCAGCAGAAGGATAGTCAGTCAATTGAGTTTTTTTGAAATTGATTGTCTTGCTTCCTTCCGATGAAAAATTAACAAAGAAACCATCTGTCATTAAAATATTACCCGATGTAGCATTTTGGATTTCCCAAGTAGAACCATTGAAATGATAAGTACAGCCACCTTGTATTCCTTTCCCACTATTGTCATTCAAGAAATCATGAACACTCAATTTTGCAGGATAAGGATTCGACAAAGCCATCCAATAACCTTCTCCTTTTGGATATTTTGTTACATATTTAGTAATTGTGAAATCATTATTTGTCAATTGATAAGTATAAGATGAGTTTTGAGGATAACTAAATTCATTATAATTACTACCAGCATTGTGAGAATATTTACCATCTCCGTATGTAGTGTAAATTATTTCGCCACTTGAAAAAGGCCATAAAAAATAACCTTCTCCACTTGTTAGAGAAGTTTCAATAGTTGCCCATTCTTCACTCCAATCTCCTTTATTGTAATCAAACATTGATACAGATACATCGTTATTTGCAGGAACTATTGCTTGCAAAGAATATCCTGAAAAAGGTGCTCCCACAAATGTCCACTTATTTGCTTGTTTTGTTGGAGTTTTTACTTCAACAATTCCTCCAACATTAGTTTCAGTTGTATTAATCAATTGACCTGATTGATGTATTTCTAAAATACCATTGTTTCTCAATGTATTTTCAGAAGTTAAAATAAGATTTGAGGTAAGATTTACTATATCTCCTGCCTTGATTATATAGTTTGCAGGGGTAGAAGGCATAGAAACTAATCCCCAAGTTGCAGGATTATTAAAATTTCCGCTACTTACAGAAGTATAAGTTTCACAATCACTTGTTATCCCTTGCGAATTTGAAGTCGAAAACGCAGAACTCCAAGACGGATTTGACTTATAAGCATCTAAACTACCACAAGGAACAGTTAATTTTCTTTGAGAAGTTGTGTTTCCGAAAGCATCTAACCCAAGTGTTGGTGGAGTTATTCTATTTATTGTGATGTCTTTTAAATTCATACAATTCGCAAAAGCGTTATCTCCTATAGAAATAATAGACGAAGGAATTGATATAGTTGTTATTTTTGCACTATAAAATGCATTAGAATTAATTATTGTCACTGTGTTGGGAATAAATATAGAAATTAAATTCGTACCTTGAAAGCCTACTTGTCTTATCTCATCTACTATATAAGAGATATCATTATAAATAACTTGCTCGGGAATAATTAAATTTCCTTTTAAATCATTAGTAGGATCTTGCCCAACACTTACTTTGTTATTTTGTTTTATGACAAATAACAATCCATCTATTGAAAACACTTGTGCAGAAGCAAATATCGTTGACAATATTAACAATAAAAATACAAATATTTTTTTCATAAACGTTTTATTTTCTATTTTACTGCATTTACTACATTTAATTTTACAAAAGTAGATACATTTTTTATTTTAACAAAATTTTATCACATATAGTTTTTAACAAATCAAAGAATTATTATTTTAAATCAAAGAAATATTATTTTAAATCAAAGAAATAAAACAATAGAGAGCTGAAATAATTTGATATTTCAGCCCTCTAATTTATTTATACTAACCTTTAAAAATTCTACTTAACGATTATTTTTGCCGTTTCAATGCAATTACCTGCGTTTGCTTTCACAATATATGCCCCGGCAGGAACATTATTCAAAACGAAGTTCTTTTCATTTGTTTGATAAACCTTTTGACCTAAAGCGTTGTAAACTTCAACGTTCATATTTTCTTGTGAAAGAATGTTGATATGACGATTATGATTGATAATTGCAAGTTGTGTTTCTTCTACATCTGCAATTGACAACGATTTTTTAACCAAAAGTTTAAATCTATCTGCATTTTCTCCCTCTTCAAGCACAACTTCATACATATCTCCTTCTACCATATCAATTGTTTGTTCTCCATCAATCAAACTAATTGAATACTCTTCCGGAATATTCTTTGCAACAAATCTTACAGTATCTGTTTCATAACTTCTTACATTAAGAGTTGCATAATAAGGAAGCGTTTTTACTTCTTCTTTTGCAAGTTCTATTCCGTCAGTTACAAAATATGGCTCTATAATTCCTGTTGTTGCAAATAATTTATTAGCATCAAATATATCATAAGATTGTTCTGCTTCATCATTTTGAGCAAAATGCACTTTTATACTATTATAATCATACTCAACTGCAAAATCTATAAACTCTGGTGTCTGAATTGCTGACTTTGCAGTTGGATAGTTCTTTAATTGTCCTTTAGTAAAGTTTATAGTTGCATCTCCTGTTCCTCCAACGTTTACAAAAAAACCATCTGTAACGTGAATTACTCCACTTGATATTGTATTAAACCCTCCATTCGAATAAGTATAAACAATTCTTCCTTGTGTAGGAAGTCCGGAAGATGCAAGAAATTTTGCTACATCTAAATCTCCTGGATATGGATTTGCTAACGCCATCCAATGACCATTAGAAGAATATCGAGTAATATTTCTTGTTACAGAAACATTACCATTATTCAAAACACAACCATTAGGTACAAAATTTACTTGTCCCGTATAGAAAGGCCACATAAAGAAACTTTCTCCTGCTGACATATTATCAGCAGTTGTCATATAATTTGAAGACCACGCTCCTTGTGAATAATCGTATGAAATCGCAGCCACATCAGCGTTTGTTCCTGATGTAGGAATTTCTATAACGCTCATAGAGTAATCAGTAAAAGGCGCAGCGGTAAGATACCACTTATTTGCACTTACTTGCTTTTCTACAACTATATTTCCGGTTAAGTTAGTTCCTGTTGTATTTACCAAATCGCCTCCACTGCAAATAACCAAAGTTCCATTATTTACTAAACGAATATTATTTGAAAGAACTAATGTTGTGTTTAATCTCAATGTTTTTCCTTCTCCTATAATAATTTCAACACCTCCTTCGGGTAAAGGAATATTATGTAAATTTAAAGGAGCCACACCATTAGACCAAGTTGAATTTGCATCAAAAGTACCATTATTCACAACAGTATAGGTGCTATTTGCTTGTTCTATTTGTGCATAATTGCTCCAATCAATACCTATTGCATCATTCGTAGAAGCAGCTGTATTAAGGGTACTTATTTCTGCCGAAGTTAATGGAGCAACAAAGCAGGATTGATTAGTTCCTGCTATCTGATATTCTTGAATAACATTCCCATCTATTGTAGAGACAGCCCCTGCTACACAACCATTTGCAGTATTTGGAGTTATCACTTTATAATCTTCACCCGTACAAGTAATTCCTGCTTTAGAAATAGTAGGATTAGCATAAGAAGAATAAACATTACCATAGGCTGTAATACCTCCAACATATGATTGTATAGTTTGTAGCATCATTGTATAGTCATAAGCAATATATCCTCTTGATTTCAACGCTCCACTTGTGAAAGTACAAGCCTTGATAGTTCCTAATGATAACCCAACAATTCCTCCTGTACGCAATACTCCATTACAGTTTCCTGTTGCTGTGCAATTGTTTATCAATGCTCCACCTTCTTGCCTTCCTGCTACTAAACCTGTAAACATTGCACCACCATTCTCGGCGTGGGATATCCAACTCCCCGACAAAACTTCACAAGAGTCTATTGTTCCAGCGTTATTACCACATATCAATCCAACTTGTTGTGCATTACCTTGCAAATCCAATTCCGCTTTAACTTTTAAATTTTTAATAGTTCCATTATTTGTTCCTATCAAACCATAAACGCCATAAGAATTATCAGCAAATGTTGCATTATAAGTTATTTTAAAATTTCCTCCGTCGTATGTTCCAGAAAATGTTCCTATTTTTGGACTTGTTATTGTCCCTAAATCAATATCTGCTGTTTGTATATAATCTCCATCCAACGGATAATTACCTCCTATTTGTGCAAAATCGTCTGCGTTATTAATTTGTATTTGTGCATTAACAAATGTTGCACTTAAAAATACAGCAACAAGGCTTAATATTATCTTTCTCATAATCGTAATTTTTATTGTTTTTTTGAATTTCTATGTAATTTAACTCCAACCGCTGTTGCTCCTAACCCTAAAAGAAGAAGCGTTGCAGGGGCAATAGGTGCTCCTTGCTGTGAATTTCTATGTAATCCAACAGTTGATATATCTCCTATTTGAGGATTTTGTGGTGGTTGTGGCTGTGCAAAAACACTTACACCAATAAATAATAAGGATAAAACTAATAAATTTTTCTTTAATAAATTCATATTTTTTCTTTGTTTTCAATTTCTTTTAGTTTGCAAAATTAAAACTATTTTTTCTTACTACAAAATAATTCTTTGTTTTATTATTTTGATTTCGTGTGATTTTCTTGCAACATCTGTGCTCTACTCTTGCTTTGTGTTACAATATAAACTCCTAAAAAGACTAAAACTGTTGCTAAACTTTGTTTTAATCCAAAAATTCCAAGACCCATAATAACCGAAAGAATGGTTGTAACTATTGGTTGAAGGTAATTATACATTGAAAGGGTAGTTGGACGAATGCGAGTCTGCCCTATTGGAATTAAAAGATAGGTTAAGAATGTAGCACCGAGTATTACGTAAGTTATTTTTAAGGTTATATCCCAAGTGATTTGAGAATATTCTATTGTAGAGAGATGAGAAAATGTAAAAGGTGTTGATATTATTGTACCGAAAAGAAACATCCATTTCATCAATGTTATTGGATGGTTTCTTTGAATGAGTGGTTTAAATGCTGTAAGATACAATCCGTATGAAAGACAACTTACAAAACATATCATATTTCCAATCCAAGTAGAGTTTCCTCCTGCATTTGCCGAAGAAAGAATAAGAATCAAAGCTCCGCTACAACCGACTAAAACTCCAAAAACTTTTTTTAATGTTATTGGTTCTTTAACAAAAATTGCTGAAAATATCATTGTAACAATTGGAGTTAGGCTTACAACTATAGAAGCATCTACAGGAGAGGTTTTTGATAAACCATAAACAAAAGATGTTTGATTTAAGACAACTCCAAACAAAGAGGCAAGAAGAAAAAAAGGGATATCTTTTTTATTAGCCTTTGGAATTTCAAAGAGAATGGAAACTAACCAAAAGACTATCGTTGCTCCAATAAAGCGAAGATAAGTTAAGGCGAGTGCATCTATTTGTAAAGGAGAATTAAGAATACTTTTGGTTATAGGGGTATTTATTCCAAATATTAAATTTACAGCAAAAATTGCTAAATGTCCTATGTAGGTTTGTTTCATTTTAAATTTTGAATTTTTCATAAAAGGTGCAGACTATTTTTGTGTAAGTCTGCACCTTTTTATATTTGACATAACACATTGTTATGCTAATTGTCCCAAGTATTTTTTGTTAAAACGTTAAAAAGAATTATCAATCAATAAGCCTATATGCGTAAAACTTGTCGCATTGCAGATGTTTGACAAATAGGTTTATTATTGATTTCTTTTTTATCAAACAAGGCTATTTTTTGTTCTAACTTGTTAATTTTATTTTGCTCTACAAACGAATCATTGTCTTGCGATGAGCCTCCGAATCCTTGTCTTCTTTCAGAAATAAGAACATTCATTTGTCCTTTTTGTGATTGTTGAGAGTCTGTAATATTGTTAGTCTTTGCTAATTTTATAGATTTAGAGATTTTTAGCCTTACAATACTTGACGGAGTGCCTTGAACAGAGAAAGAATTGCCTATTGTGTGTGAACTAAACATACACACAACAAACAAAATCAAGAATAACGCAACCTTTTTCAGTATTTTATGTTTCATTTCTCTTTCCTTGAACTGCAAAATTATAAAAAGATTTATAAATAAACGAAGCTTTTTTTACTTTTGTTTTGCAGAAAAGAAAAAAAAGTGTAGTTTTGACAAGTTTTTTATATACATATTTATTATGAATGCGGTACTAAAATTAAATAGTAACAAATGTGTTGCTTGCTATGGTTGCGTTAGAGCTTGTCCTGTAAAGGCTATTCAAGTTAAAGACAACGATCACAAACCTCATATAGTAGAAGAAAATTGTATTGCTTGCGGAAATTGTTTGGAAGCGTGCTCTTATTCTGCAATTGAACTGATAAGTAACACAGAAATCGTTGAAGAAATTCTACATTCACAAGCAAAAGTTGCAGCAATATGCGATCCAAGCATAGCAGGCGAGTTTTCTGATGTAAGAGATTACAGAAAATTTGTCAGCATGATTAGAAAATTAGGTTTTGATTATGTTTGCGAGGTAAGTTTTGGAGTAGATTTAGTCAGCAATAAATTTGCTAATCTTTGCAATGGCTACAAAGGCAAAAGTTATATTAGTTCTCATTGCCCAGTTAATAATATGTATATAGAAAAGTATCAACCCGATTTAGTAAACAACCTATCCCCTATTGTACCTCCTGCAATTGCTTGTTGCTCTGTTGTAAAAAAAATGTATGGTGAAGATATAAAAGTAGTAAACATAACACCTTGCTTAGGATTGAAAAGAGACAACAACAGATATGAAAAAGGAGCTAAATTAGATGCCTTTTTATCTTTCCTTGAACTAAGAGAATTGTTTGAAAAATATAAAATAAAAGAAGAATCTGTTGAATTTTCAGAATTTGATGCACCACACGGCTACAAAGGTTCTTTATATCCTATATCGGAAGGCTTTGTTGAGGCTTGCGGTCTTTCGTGTTCACCTTCCGATAATCACATTCTAAGCGTTGAGGGGAAAAAAGACGCAATAGATGTATTGAAACAATTTGCAAAACACGGAAACGAATTTAACACTCACTTCAATATCTATTTTTGTAAAGGCTGTTTAATGGCTCACGGTTGCTCTAAGGGAGAAAAATTCCTAAGACACAACTTAGTTTTAAAATATGCCGACAAAAAAATCAACACCTTAGACAAAGAAGAATGGAATAAACATTTGAATCAATTTGAAAACATATCGGACTTAGTTGCTTTCTACAAGAATAACGACAAAACACTCCCTATTCCTAACGAAGAAAAAATTGAACAAGCCTTTATAGAATTAGGAAAGCAATTTGCAGGAAGAAACATAGACTGTAAGGCGTGCGGATATGATACTTGTCAAGATTTAGCAACAGCTATCGCACAAGGAATAGCCTCTGCCGATATGTGTTTTTCGTTTGCAAGGAAAGATTCAAGAATATCTAACGACAAACTAAAACTTGCAAAATCAGAACTAATAGACTTGCAAAATAAATACAACATTTTAGAAGAGAATTTAAACATTCAACTACTCAATAATCACGAATTAACTTCTTCTTTAAGTTCTTTGATTCATCATATCAATCCCGGAATTGCGATTGTGAACGCAGATTTAAAAATAACCGATTCAAACAGTGGATTTATCGATATTTTAGGAGAAGACGCAAAAGAAATTGACGAAATTATCCCAGGATTGATTGGAGCAAACGCCAAATCTTTGCTTCCAGAAGAGATTTTCTTACAATTAGAATACGTCTTAAAAAACTCACAAGACATAATGAACAAAGATTTCGATTATAACGGAAGATTTATCAATGTTTCAATATTCTCACTTGTAGAAAACAAATCCGTTTGCATAATATTTAGAAATCTTTACAATGAAGAAGAGCGTCCGGAAGAAATAATCCACAGGGTAAATGACGTAATAAAAGAAAATCTTCTTCAAGTCCAACAAATAGGCTTCATTCTCGGAGAAGGAGCAGCAAAAACCGAAAAAATGCTTAACTCAATTATCAAAACCTATAAAGAACAAATAGGACAAAAGTAAAGACTAAATTTGGGTGATATGAATAATAAAGAATCTATAAAACTTTTTGAAGAAAAGAAAGTTAGAACAATTTGGGATGAAGAACAAGAAAAATGGTATTTTTCAATAATAGATGTAGTAGAGATTTTGACTGAAAGTAAAAATTATCAAACTGCAAGAAATTATTGGAAAGTTCTTAAAACTCGTTTAATAGCAGAAGGCAACGAAACGGTTACAAATTGTAACCAGTTCAAAATGCGTGCAGCAGATGGAAAGATGAGAAAAACTGATGTTGCAGATACAGAACAATTGTTTCGTATTATTCAATCTATCCCTTCACCAAAAGCAGAGCCGTTTAAACAATGGATGGCACAAGTTGCAAGCCAACGTTTAGACCAAATGCAAGATCCTGAACTTTCTATTGAACAAGCAATGATAGACTATAAACGTTTAGGATATTCTGATGCTTGGATAAATCAACGCATTAAATCTATTGAGATAAGAAAAGAACTAACAGATGAGTGGCAAAGAACAGGTGTGAAATTCGGAATAGAATATGCTTCTTTAACGGATATTATAACAAAAGAATGGAGTGGGCTTACTACAAAAGACTATAAAAGATTAAAAGGCTTAAAAAAAGAAAATCTTCGAGACAATATGACAAATCTTGAAATAGCCTTAAACTCATTAGCCGAAGCTTCTGCAACAGAACTCTCAAAGCAACGTAATCCAAAAGGCTTCCTTGAACAAAAACACATAGCAAAAGACGGCGGAAATGTAGCAAAAGTTGCTAGAAATCAATTAGAAAAACAATTAGGAAAGACTATAATTTCCAATAAAAAAGCAAGCGATTATCTTATTGCAGAAAAAAACAAGGGCGAAACTAATTAAGATTTCGCCCTCGTTTTTTATTGTTTAATCACTTTTTGCATTATTTTTTAATGTCCTATTATTGTACACTGATTGGTTCTTGAATTTTTGTTTGTTACTTGGTTTAAAATTGTTTTTGATTTCTTATTTATATCATATACATTTATTAATTCAAGAACCATAGGGCAACCTTCTAAATCAGTATTATAAGTTGCATTTCCATTAAGCGATATAGTATCTCCAACAAACCATTCAGTACTAAACACATCAGTCCTAATAAGAGAGTTGTCTTCTGCTTTATATGTCGATACAGTAAGATTAAAATCTAATTCATAATAATTTCCGGAATAAACAAGTTTAAGTTCAGTGCCGTCATAGTCGTAAGTGTATATTGTTGTGCTTGGAATTTGATATTCTTCATCAATAGGTAAATTTAATGTAAAATTAGCTATGTAACTATCAGACCAATTACATTTCAAACCTGCTTGAAAAGTAAAACCTGCTCCGCATTTATGAAAAAAACCAGCGGAATAATATTGAGCACAAAAAGTTATTTCATTTCTACAATTCATATAAGACAATATTCTTCCAAGAGCATTTACAGCACCTTCTGCAATATTTACCCAAAACAATGCTTTCTTAGCCAAGGTTGTAAATTTAAATATTTTAGTTGGTTCTTTAAGATGATTTTTTAAAACATCTAAAGTAGCATCAAGTGCAATCGGTAAAGCAGCATTTAATACTGTTTGCCAATTATTACCAGGATTAACTAATGCAATTCCATTTCTCATAAGAGCCCCCTCTATCGAAATAGCAACAGATTCAACAAGACTAAACTCGTCCCAAACTCCTATCATCTGCAAAATACAACTAGCTAACTGAGCGAAACAATCAATTCCCAACCTATTAAATTCAAGCGTTTTTTTATTACCATCATTAAAAGTATAAGTCGCTTCCTCTCCATAAACCAAATCACTTTGTCCAATTGTGCATTGAAACCAGTCCCAAACTCCATAATTTCCTCTTGTTGGAACTAAAAAATGACCTTCATAATCACCCTCTTCATCATAAACCTTACATTCGTAAGAAGGGTAAAGCCCAAGCATTCTAAAACTCAAAGTTTTACTATCATCATAAGACTCAACACAAATAGGCTTGCAATCAAACTTTTTTGTTAAATAAGGTAAAAATAAATCAAAATCTTTTTTATTTTTATAGTTAGCGTTTGTTGTATCTCCGAATAATTCTCTGAAAACTTCTTGTGCAGCACTAATCAAATTAGTGTTTGTAGTATCGTAAATAGCCTTGTTTTGAGCGATAGAGTTTTCTACCTCAGACAAAAAAGCAGGGAAACTACTTGCCGAAGTAAAGACATTAACCATTTCTTGATAATTAGCACCAACAATCTCCGCAAAAGCAGGGTTGAAAGTAAGCATAGCAGTAGCAGTACTATGGGCATTGATTTCAATATTTCCATTCTCAGGAATAATATCACGATAAAGCATGATAACTTCATCATTAGCATTAGTTACCATTAACAATTGAGGAGAATTATTATCAAAAACCTCAACAGAAAAACTACCATTACTCAAAAAAGACTCATCAATCAAAGACGCAACACTCAAATTAGAAGTATTTCCATTCTCAATGCTGACACTACCATTACTTAGTCTTGTTTCAAATTCCAAATCGTTGTTTTCAATCGGCTCTTCGCAAGAAGTAAGCAAAGAAAACATTGCCAACAAAACTATAAATAACTTATTTAATCTCATAACCTTTTATATTTATTCTTTAACAATTTTTCTTAAAACACTATTTTCATTAGAATGAAGTCTTAGCAAATAACTTCCCTCAGGCAAATCGCCAATATTTATTTCTCTAACATTAGAGAATGAAAGGAGAATCTTACCACTAATGTCCACAACCTCTATTTTTTCTATACTCTTGCTAAAACTAATCAAACCCTTTGTAGGATTAGGATAGAAAACAATCTCTTCAAGCTCCGTTTCCTGCAAAGAAGAAGTCTCTCCATTTGTGTAATTGTTAGGAATAACATAAAGAACAACAGTAAGATTTATCTCACAACCCGCAACCGACAAAACAGTAGCATTATAAACACCCTCTTCACTCAACTCTTGACCATTAAAATTATAAGTCTCGCCCTGCATAATAATTACATCGATAATAGTATCTTTAATAGGGTCTTTAAATATCGCAGTAAAAGAAGTATCACTCGCAACATTAACAACCCTCGGATTATTAGTATCACCATCACTCCAACGCAAAAACTCCGAACAATCCATCTCCGCAACAGCCGTAAGAGTATCAATACCACACAATCCCTCATAAACCTCAACACTTCCCCACTCCTCATTATTAACCTCAACATTAAGATTTACAGACGTTACCCCTGAACCTAATTCCACTATGCAATCAAAATAATCTGCCCAAAAAGAGTTTTCATAAGCCTGCCTGCAACCATTAGGAACATAAAGAGTACTTATATACTCAAAAGCATCGGACATATAAAAGCCACGAGCAGGTGGATTAGTTGCAAGACAAGTAACAGAAGTTAAACTATAGCAGCCTGCGAACGCCCCATCTCCAATAAAAGTAACACTATTTGGAATAGTAACAGAAGTTAAACTACTGCAATCACGGAACACATAATCTCCAATAGAAGTAATACTGTTAGGAATAGTAACAGAAGTTAAACTATTGCAATCATGGAACGCTCCATATCCAATAGAGGTAACACTATTAGGAATAGTAACAGAAGTTAAACTACTGCAATAATGGAACGCATCTTCTCCAATAGAAGTAACACTATTAGGAATAGTAACAGATGTTAAACTACTGCAACCATGGAATACACCTTCTTCAATAGAAGTAACGCTATTAGGAATAGTAATAGAAGTTAAACTACTGCAATCTTCGAACGCATCTTCTCCAATAGAAGTAACGCTATTAGGAATAGTAACAGAAGTTAAACTACTGCAATCTCTGAACGCATTACTTCCAATAGAAGTAACACTGTTAGGAATAGTAACAGAATATAAACTACTGCAATCATAGAACGCATTATCGCCAATAGAAGTAACAGAATATGTTCTTACAGAATCTGTAATGGTAATATAATCACCATAATAATCACTCCATTCTTCGTGAGTCCAAGTCTTAGTTACGCTTGCAGGAATATTGACGGATGTAATACTTTCGTTACAATCATAAACTTCTACTTTTCCTGCTCCTGTTACTTCATACCTTAAACTCCCCTCCCAAAAATCTTGTGCCAATAGCACGTTTGTACAAAGTAGGGTGCAAATAAAGAATAATAATCTTTTCATTTTTTTAAATTTTTTATGTTTTTAATTTTTTTTATTGCCTAATGAAAAGACATTAAAAAAGACGTGAGCTTTGTCTTATTGAAATTTGAGGTTCGGGAATTACCTATATGCCAAATAAGAAAAGCCCACGATATACTCGCGGGCGTTTTCCACTTATATTATCGGCATATACTTTGAAATTTTCCCGATTTCAAATTTCCAATAATAAGCAAAAACGCTTTTTTATGTCATTAAATTTTCAGTTTGCAAAAGTATAACAAATTTTTAAAAGCACAAAAAAACTTCAAACAAAGTTTTTGAGGAAAAATACCTTTATTTTGAGAAAATTTCATTTTGCGAAAAAAAGTAGTTCCTTGACCAAAATTGAGCGAAAAACAAGGGTAATTTTTCCGAAAGCTCGTTTAGAAATTTCTA
>CALEFF010000067.1 GCA_937876865.1 uncultured Bacteroidales bacterium
CCATCGAACTCGGAGAGAGCGGATTTACAGTCCGCCGCGTTTAGCCACTTCGCTACCTTCCCATATGTCATATCGCTTAAATATTATACTATAATTCATAAACTTTGTAAAATAATTTGCACTCTAAAAAAGTTATAATATTAAAGAAAGAAAAAATCATTAGCAATTATTCTAATGATATATTTTCTTTATCTTCATTTTTCTTAAATTTTATTTTTTTAAAGATGTTTTTTATAAAAATAAATAAAGTTTTAGAATATATTAAATGGACTATATATTTAAATAACTTATTTAATATTTTAGATAAAAAGGTAATAATTTTATCGACTATTTTTATAAAAGGTTTTCTTATAATTTTTAGATAAAATACCATACCTAAAATTACAAATAAAATAAAATATATTGGTATATAACCATATGCTAGATTATAACTAAAATAATATGTGATTATAGTTTGTATTATAAAGTAGATTATTTCTATAAATATTTTTAACCATTTTTTTATTTTTATTCTTTTAAAAATTAACAATAATATATCATATGAAGATATTATATAAATACTAAACAATATTAAATATAAAGCAATATAAATTTCTTCTTTTATTGGATGTAATTTTTTTTCTTCTTCAATATCTTGAATGGCTTTTAAAACAAGTCCTATTCCTGTTGCATGCATAGGATGTTTCATTTCTTCTGTTATTGTACCCGAAAGATGTTCTTGTGGAGTTCCTACACGTGCGTCTAATCCTAAAATATATTCTGTAAATCTATCAATGTCTTTGATTTTTGCTCCTCCTCCTGTGAGTACCACTCCTGCAATAAGTTTTTTATTGTAACCTGTGTTTACCAATTCATATAGAACTTGCTCTAATATCAATTTAACTCTTGCATTTATTATTTTTGTTAATTGTTGTACTGATATTTCCTTTGGTTCTCTTCCTCGAAAGCCTGGAATAGATATTATTTCATTAGCTGAGGTTGGAGTATCAAGACAGGCTCCAAAGTTTTGTTTTAATGCTTCTGCTTGTGTTCTTATTATAGAACAACCTTGTTTTATATCATCTGTAATAACATTTCCTGCCAACGGAATTACTGCTGTGTGTCGTATTATACCACCATAGAAAATCGCAACATCAGTTGTTCCTCCTCCTATATCAACTAAACATACTCCTGCGTCTTTTTCTTCTTCGTTTACCACTGATTCGGCTGATGCTATTGGTTCTAAAACTAATTTTTTTACTTTATATCCTGCTAATTGTACGCTTCGATAAATGTTTTGTATGTTTACCGAATTTCCTGTTATTAAATTAAAATCACCTGCTAAACATTTACCAATTCTCCCCACAGGATTCATGGTTGGAGCATCGTTATCTACTATGTAATTTTGAGGGATTACATCTATTATTTGCTCTCCGTTATCCATAAGAATAGCATATTGTTCGTTTTTTAGCCTTTCAACATCTTCTCTGGTAATAATATGGTCTTGTTCTTGAATTATAATATTTCCTCTGTGCTGTTGAGTGCGGATATGATGTCCTGCGATTCCCACATACACATCTTCCACTTTTTCGCCTGACATTTCTTCGGCCTTTTTCACTGCTATTTTGATAGAGGTTGCTGTATCTTGTATGTTTTTCACAATTCCTCTTTCTACGCCTTGTGATTCTGTGCGACCCATTCCTAAAATGTGAATCTCACCGTTTTCTTTTTTTTCTGCAATAAAGACTGCAATTTTTGTCGTTCCGACATCGATTCCTACTACTATGTTTCTCATATCATTTATTGTGTTTTTGATTATTTATTTTCTTACGCAAACTACTTGCCCTTCAAACTCTAATTTTACTTCACTATAATTATCCCAACCAAATTCTAAAAATCCTTCTTTATATAGATTGTTTAATTTTAAAAGTTTGTCATCAATATTCTCATATTTACCAAATCTTATTACATAATCTCCAATTTTTGGTATCAAATCATAAGTGGTATTTTTATTATAATATATTTGGTCTATTTGATTATAAAGCAAAGTATCTTCCCTTAGTTTTGTTACAAGTGTGTATAGATTATAGGATATAGGTGTTTGCAAAGAATCTATTTTTTGCAAACCTTTAAATGTTTCTTTTATTTCTCCATTTGCTATTGGAACATTTGCGGTTTTGTTTTTTAGCATATTACAAATATTCCCTTGTTCATCTATGTATCTTTGTTCACCTTTATTGTTTATTACCCTAAGGATAGGATTGTTTTGTGTTATTGTTATTTCTAATCCGCCAAGTAAGTTCAAATACACATCAGCTGAATATATAAAATTCTTACTTTCTAAAAATGCCTCAATCTCTTTAGTATCTATTTCTTTAATTTTATAATTTGTGAAAGCACCATATTTTTTATTTAACAAGGAATAAACTTGCTCCTTTACAATCAATTTGTCTGAACCTTTGTATATCATCTCCACCTCAACTTTTGAAATAGAGAGATTTTTCATTGCAATATTTGCTACAATGATTAAAAATATTATTCCTATTATTATTAAGACAAATCTTATTTTCTTATTCATCTTCTTTTAATGATTGAATTATTGGTTCTATCAATTGATCTATATCTCCTGCTCCAAGAGTTACTAATAATTGTGGTTGCAAAGCAGAAATCAAAGGTAAAAGTTGTTCTTTCGTTACATGGTACTTATCCATTTTATTAATTTTGTGTAAAATTGTTTTAGATGTTATACCAGGTATTGGTTCTTCTCTTGCCGGATAAATCGGGAGAAGTATTATATCATCTAATTCTTCTAATGCTTTTGCAAATTCGTCTGCAAAATCTTTTGTTCTTGAATACAAATGTGGTTGAAAAATTCCACAAATGCGTTTGTTTGGATACAAATGTTTCAAAGAAGTTATCGTTGCTTCTATTTCTTCAGGATGATGTGCATAATCATCATAGTAAATTGTATCTTGGGTTTTTAGTTTCAAGTCAAATCGGCGTTTCATTCCTTTGAATGATTTTAGTCCGGCTCTTAATTCATATTCGTTTACACCGAGTTGCAAAGCTATTGATAGAGCTAAGACTGCGTTTTCAATATTATGAATACCAGGATAAGTCATTTGCATATCATAGTAAACTTTTTCAGGTGTATGATAGTCAAAATAATAACTTCCATTGCTTACTCGTATATTCCAAGCATAATAATCCGCTTCTATATTTATTAAAGAATATGTATTTGCACTGATTTCAGAATCTGTTTCTACACTTATTTCTTTTTTTAGAAATATTTGTCCTTTTTTATTAGTTTGATTTGCAAATTGAATAAAAGCTTGTTCAAGGTTTTCTTTATTTTGATAAATATCTAAATGGTCTGGCGAAATAGAAGTAATTGCTGAAATATATGGATTAAGTTGCAAAAATGATCTATCATATTCATCTGCTTCCACAACAACATATTCAGATTTTGTATTACACAACATATTGGTTGAATAATTATTTGCTATTCCTCCTAAAAAGGCAGAACAGCCTATTTTACTATTATGTAATAGATGTGCAATCAATCCAGAAGTTGTTGTTTTACCATGAGTTCCTGCTATTGCGATTACCTTTTTCCCTTTAACAATTTCAGCCAACGCAAACGCTCGTTTACTCAACTGAATTCCTCGTTTAACAATTTCTTTCAATAATTTATTTTCAGAAGATATTGCAGGTGTATATATAGCTAAATCAATAACTTCTGGCAAAGAGCAAGGATTGTCTTCGTAAGTAATAATCATTCCTTCATTTTCAAGTTCGGATGTTAGAAGCGTTTGAGTTCTGTCATAGCCATAGACTTTGTGTCCATTATTTTTTAGATAACGAGCAATAGCACTCATACCTATACCTCCTATTCCAACAAAATAATATGTCTTTGCCTCCATTTATTTACTAAGTATTAGTTCTATTTGTTCTACTATTCTTTTATCCGCATCTCTAATGCCAAGTTTGGTAATATTTTCAGACATTTCTTGTCGTAAAGCTTCATTATTTATCAATCTATCTAACTCTCCTATAAGTTTTTCTCTTGATTCTATATCTTTAACCATTATTGCGGCAGATTTTGAAACAAGAGCATTAGCATTTTTAGTCTGATGATCTTCCGATACATTTGGAGAAGGAACTAATATACAAGGTTTACCAACTATACAAAGTTCTGAAATTGCAATAGCACCAGCTCGTGAAATTATTACATTAGCCAAAGAATAAGCCTGTTCCATTTCATAAATAAACTCATAAACTTTAATATTTCCAGAGTTGATTTGAGACACCCTCTCTTTTGCTTTTTCAAAAAACCATTTACCTGTCTGCCAAATTAATTGAATATTATTCTTAACAAAGTAATCAAGATTATTTATTATGCTTTCATTTATTGTCAAGGCTCCCAAACTTCCTCCAACAACTAATACAACTGGTTTATCTGATACAATATTAAATGTTGAAAATGCTTTATTTCTTATCTCTTCAACATTGTTTTGCAAAAGCGAAATATTTTGACGGATTGGATTTCCTGTAAATACTATTTTATTTGCAGGAAACCACCTTTCCATATTTTCGTATGCAACACATATTCTATTTACTCCGTCCGCCAAAATCTTATTTGTTACTCCCGGATAAGAATTTTGTTCTTGTATAAGAGTAGGTATTTTTTGTGAAACAGCAGAACGTAATATTGGACCAGAAGCATAACCTCCCACACCTATAACTATATCTGGTGAAAAGTTCTTTATTATTTTTCTTGCTTTCATCATAGAAGAAAGTAGTTTAAATGGAAACGAAAAGTTTTTCCATAACTTTTTACGTTGAAAGCCTGCAACTGGTAACCCCACAATTTCATAACCTGCCTGTGGCACTTTCTGCATTTCCATTTTTCCTTTTGCACCAACAAACAAAATTTCCACATCTGCATATTTATTCTTTAAAGCATTCGCTATTGATATTGCAGGGAAAATATGACCTCCTGTTCCTCCTCCACTTATTATTACTTTCATATTTGTTCTATATTTGTGTTTTCTTCTTCTATTTGTTCTTTTTCTTCGTTAGTTTTTTCTATTGTCTTTTGTTTTTTCTTTTGACTCTCTGCACTTACGTTAAGCACAATTCCTAATGCACAACTACTAAATAGAAAAGAAGTTCCTCCATAACTTAGAAAAGGTAACGTTTGTCCTGTAACAGGAATAATTCCCGTTGCCACCGTCATATTTATTAAGGCTTGAATAATTATTACAAAAGATATTCCTAAAACAATATACTTACCAAACAACCCTTTTGCATTTCTTGACACTTCTATACACCTATAAAATAAGGCAAAATAAGCCAACAAAATTAAGACACACATAAAAATTCCTCCTTCTTCTAGGATAATAGCAAAAATAAAATCGTTATGCGATTCACTTAAAAAGCGTCCCTCAACAGTATTACCTATTCCTAAGCCTGTTAGACCTCCTGTTGCTATTGCCATTATTGCAGAATTGGCTTGATTGTATTCATTCGGATCTCCATTATAGTGAGCCACGAACCTATTTAACCAAGTTGTGCTTCGGCCTATTTCAATCCCCAAATAATTTAAAAGAAATACAAAGGCAATTAAACATAATCCTATAATAATTGTCATAAACAAGTGTTTCAATTTTGCACCTGCAACGAATACCATTAAGAAACAAGCCAAGAAAAGAAGTGCCGCAGTAGAAAAGTTTTCAGGAAAGATCAATCCACATATCACAGATATTTTGACAATTAAAATTACAAATTCTTTTGTTTCTTTTATTCTATCTTTTAACGATTCTAATTCTGACGCCACATAAAGTATTAATACATATTTTACAATCTCTGAGGGTTGGAATTGTCCTATAAAAGGCAATTCTATCCAGCGATTTGCTGCTTTTCCAAATATTTCCCCTATGCCTAAGGTTATAAATAATCCAAAAATAGATAAAGCATAAAAAATTTTCAGCAAACGAGCATAATGCTCATATTTTATGTTATGCACAATATAAGTAGCAACAATACCAACGCATATTATAATAATTTGTTTGAAAAACATTCGACTAACATCTCCGTCTAAACGATAGATATTCTTACCCATTGTACTAAATACAAATATCAACGACAAAATAGATAGTCCAAGATAAACTATCCATATAATTTTATCGCCTTTTATTTGTGGTTTTCCTATATTTAGTTTCATTTACTACAATTCATTAACTAATTGCAAAAATCTACTTGCATTATTTTCAATATCTTCTTCCTTTCCATTTGCAGGAGAATACAATACTACATCAGGTTCATTTGCAAAATAATAAGCCATTTTAACTGCATTTGATAAATCTTTTACTTGAATCAAATTAGTCAAACCATTAAATAATTTTGTGTTTGTTTGATTATTTTCGCCCACTATTATCAATGTATGAACTTTTTCTTTTACTGCATTAGCAAGAGATGATAAATCAATAGAATTATCTTTAATTTCCAACACCCATATAATCGGGCTACCTATTGTCTCAAAAGTAAACCAAGTTGAATTAGGTGTTATACTTTTTGAGTCATCTATATATCTTACTCCTTTTATTGTTGCAATAACTTGTTTTTTATGTTTGTAATTTTCTTTACTACCAAACATATTTCTTAAAGTTTCATTTCTCAACATAGCAATTTCTGAATATTGTCTTCCTGCTAATGTTGAATAGACGGTTCTTCCTTGTGTTGCTAACTTATCGATAGTCATTATTGTTATCTTAATTTAAGTGTTACTATTGTGGTTACTGCTAAAATTATTGAAATTATAAAAAATCTTTGTACTATTTTTTGTTCAGGATAACCCTTCTTTTGATAGTGATGATGAAGGGGCGACATTAAAAATATTCTTCTTCCTTCTCCATATTTCTTTTTTGTGTATTTGAAATAAGAAACCTGCATAACAACAGAAAGATTTTCTACTATAAAAACGCCACATAAAATAGGTATCAACAACTCTTTTCTAATCAAAATAGCAAAAACTGCTATTATTCCACCTATAGCTAATGAACCTGTATCTCCCATAAAAATTTGCGCAGGGTGTGTATTGTACCAAAGAAAGCCCATAGTTGCTCCAACAAAGGCTGCTATAAAAATTGTCAATTCTCCTACATTCGGAATATACATTATATTAAGATAATTCGCAAAGATTATATTTCCACTCACCCAAGCAAGAATTGCCAAACAAGATCCAATGATTGCAGATGTACCTGTAGCCAATCCATCTATGCCATCGGTAAGATTTGCTCCATTTGAAATTGCAGTAATGAAAAATATTACAATAGGAATAAAGATTAACCAAGCGTAATCCTTATAGTTATCTCCTACCCATTTTATTAACCAACTATAATCAAACTCATTGTTTTTCACAAATGGTATTGTGGTTTTTGTAGAGCGTGAAGATTCTTCTTGAAATTCTACTTTCGCTTGTTCATATTGTGATTTGTCTTGTAAATTATGTTGTTGTGAATATTGTGCAATTTCAGTTTTTTCTTTTATTGTTATATCTGGATGGAAATACATCATACAACCAACTACTATTCCTAAAACTACTTGACCTACAACTTTAAGTTTTCCGCTTAATCCTGCTTTATTTTTTCTAAATACTTTAATATAGTCATCAACAAAGCCTAATGCTCCCAACCAAATAGTGGTTATAAGCATTATTATCACATAAATATTATCTAACTTAGCAAATAATAATGTTGGGACAAGGATTGCAGCCAATATTATAAGACCTCCCATTGTTGGAGTACCTTCTTTTGCTTTTTGACCTTCTAATCCTAAATCTCTAACAGTTTCTCCAACCTGTTTTCTCCTTAAAAAATTTATTAACTTCTTGCCAAAAACTATTGTAATAAGCAAAGAAGTTATTACAGCTGCGGCTGCACGGAAAGAAATGTATTGAAATACCCCTGCTCCAGGAAAATCAAAACTTGAATCTAACCAATCAAATAAATAATACAACATAATATTTTTATCTTTTTTTATATCAATATTTTAATATTTCTTCTTTGTCATCAAAATGATGTTTCACTCCTTCTATTTCTTGATATGTCTCATGTCCCTTGCCTGCAATGAGAATTATATCGTTTTTATCTTTTGCTAATTGTGTGGCTAATTTTATTGCTTGTCGTCTATCTGTTATACAGAATAAATTTTCGTTATCTACAACTCCTTTTTTCATATCCTCAATTATATCTTCAGGATTTTCAAAGCGTGGATTATCAGAAGTTAGTATTAGTATATCGCTTCCTTCTTGTGCAATTTTTGCCATTTCTGGACGCTTGGTTTTGTCTCTATTTCCTCCACAACCTACAACCGTTATTAACTTGCCTTCAAGTTTGATTTCATTGATTGTTGATATGACATTAAGCAAAGCATCTGGTGTGTGTGCATAATCAATGATTGCAGTAGATGCATTTTTCAGACGATAGGTTTCAAATCTTCCATTAGCGGCTTTTAGTTCGCTTAATCCAACCAAGATTTCTTCTTGTTTCAGTCCACACAACTCTGCAATGGAATAAATAGCAAGAAGATTGTAGGCATTGAATTGACCAACTAATTGAGTAGATACTTCTTTGCCATTTATATTTAAAAGCAATCCAAAGAAACTATTTTCAATAACTTTAGCATTATAATCAGCCATTCTACCCAAACTATAAGTAAATTTTCTAGACTTTGTTGATTCTAGCATCTTTTCTCCGTTCCTATCGTCAATATTTGTAAGAGAAAATGCCTTTTCGTTCAATAAATCAAAAAATCCTTTTTTTGCGTTTATATAATTAGAAAAAGTCTTGTGATAATCTAAATGATCGTGAGTTATATTACTAAATACTCCTCCGTAATAAGTCAATCCCCATATTCTATTTTGAGATACTGCGTGAGAACTAACTTCCATAAAAACATATTCGCAACCACACTCCACCATTTCATTCAATAATTTATTTAATGATAAAGAATCTGGGGTTGTGTGTGTAGAAATGATTTCTTTATTGCCTATTTTGTTTACTATTGTAGAAATCAAGCCACATTCATAGCCTAAACATTTAAATAAATTGTAAGATAGTGTTACTGTTGTAGTCTTTCCATTAGTTCCTGTTATACCTATTAGTTTTAATTTAGAAGAAGGATTATCGTAATAGTTCCTTGCCAACAATGCTAAGGCTTTTGAAGAATCTTCTACTTGCAAATAAGTAATATTTTCCTTGATTTGATTTGGCATTTGTTCTAAAACTACAACGCTTGCACCATCATTTATTGCAGAATCAATAAAATTGTGTCCGTCAATCTGCGTTCCCTTTTGAGCAACGAATAAACTATCTTTTTTAACCTTACGAGAATCAAACACAATATCGCAAATAGGTTTATCTGTTTCACCTATTTGTTTTATAATATTTATACCTAATAATAAATCTCTTAGTTTTCTATTCATTTTTTCTTTGCTTCAAGAAATTATTTCTTTGTTTTATTTTTTTATTTCTTTACTTTAATAAATTATTTCTTTGCTTTATTTGTGCCAAGTTCTAAAACAATTACTTCATCTGCTATTTTACTCCCCGGAGCAATACTTTGACTAATAACTCTTCCCTTTCCTCTAAACCTAACTTTCATTCCAAGATTTTCAAGCATATACAAAGCATCTTTAATTGTCAATCCAACTACATTAGGAACAATATCCTTTTTCGGATAAAAAGGAGTAAATATCAAACTATCTTGATGCTCTCTAATTTTCAACCAAGTAGCTGAAGGTAGTTGAGGATTAAATCCCAAAGAATTACAAATTGCTGCATAAGAATCTCTGTTTCCAAACTTCATTGTCGGCATTTTCTTTTCATTTGAATGCCCTACTTTAGTCAACGCTATTCTTGTACCAACAACTCTATCAGACAGATCTCTAAACACAGGAGCTGCCAAATCCCCACCATGAGTTCTTGCACCTTTTGGCTTACTTATCACAACTATACAAGAATATTTTGGCTCATCAGCAGGAAAATATCCAACAAATGAAGCCCTATGTTGAATAACTCCCTCTTTTGAATCATAATCTAACTCAGCTGTACCAGATTTTCCTGCAATTCCGTAAGAAGTTCCCTTTAATCTTCTTCCCGTACCATTATTAACTACACCCTTTAATACTTTGTGAATAGAATCTCTTATACTTTGTTTACAAACACTATCAGCCAATACAATAGGTTCAAAACTTTTCTCCACAACTCCATCTCTTAAAAGTTCGGTTACAAATTGTGGTTTTACCATTTTGCCATTATTTGCAATAGCATTATAAAAAGTTAGCATTTGCAAAGGGGTCATTCGAGTAACATAACCAAAACTCATTCTCAAAAGGTCAGTTGGATTTTCAGATGAACGAATAATAGGCTTAGGTTCATGAACATCTATATCCAATCCTAATTTTTCATATCTAAAATACTGCATCAAATCTTCTCTAAACTGTTTTCTTTTTGCAGCACTGCCATAATGATCAAAAACTAATTGACTTATACCAACATTTGAAGAAATCTCTAATGCTCTTTCAAAACTTACATTTCCTCTATTAACATTTCCTACGTCTCTAATCGGCTTTTCATTTCCTGGAAAATGCTTTACACCTGTTGGAACAGAGTCTGAAAGCGTTACAAGACCTTTGTCCAACATCATCATTGCAGTTACGATTTTGAATGTTGAACCTGGCTCAAACGAACTTGAAATCGCAATGTTATTATTCTCAAAATATTCTCCTTCAATTTCAGTAAAACTTGCTATTGCACGAACAAAACCCGTTTCAACCTCCATTAAAATTACACATCCACTTTCTGCCTCATTGGTTTGCAAACAATTCATCAAAGAATTTTCAGCTAATTCTTGCAAACTAACATCTATGCTTGTTACAACATCGTAACCATTTTTTGCAATTATCTTTTCATCCTTATCATATGGTACCCAAACACCCGGATTTATCTTTCTTTCTAATCTAATTCCCTTTTCTCCTTTTAAATATTTATCAAATCCTCCATCAATTCCATTATAACAAGTATCGCAATCCCCTGTTAATTTTATTCCTATTGTTCTTCGTGCCAAAGGATAATAAGGATAAACCCTCTTCCCTTTTTCTACAATGTGTACTCTATGACTTAATCTATATGTTACTTGTGTTGTATCTTTTTTATTCTTGATTTTTCGTCCTATAATAGGGAAAGTCTTGACTCTTTGCAACTCTTCATATGTTATATCTCTTGCAACAGGAACTCCTCTATTGTGTTTCTTTGTTCTAAAAGACAAAAAATATTTTTGATACTCAGAAGACGTTTTACTATTTTTCTTATACGAAAATATTTTAGCCAAACTATCACACATCGGCTTTAAATCCCTTTTTAAAATACTATCTGGAACAACCCATTCTGCTTTTCCTGTTTCTTTATTCTTCTGTTTTCCCAAGTCAATATACATATCATATATTGGAACATCTGTTGCCAACATCATAAGCTCTCCCGTATCGTAGTCTATTGAGTAAATATTTCCCCTTTTTGCTTGATAAGACCTTTCTTGTATTATTCGCTTGTTTTGTTTTTCAAGTTCACTATCGTGTCTCGCAATTTGAAGATAAAGAACCTTTACTAATATAGCCACAAACGCAAGAGCAATAATAAGATATATTCCTCCGAGTCTCAACAACCATACACGATCATTATTATCACCTATTTTACTCATTTCCCTCTGTTAGTATAACTTTTTTTATAGGTTCTCTTGATACTCCAACCCCTATTGGTTCTAATGTTTTTTCCAATTCCATCATCATAGATGAACGTTGATATTTTGTTTTTATACTTGTGCGTTTTAGTTCAAGTTCTTTTATTTCTTTATTAGCATCCTCTATCTGATTTATAGTAGTTTCTATTCCATATCTATTAGCAATATATAGTATCAACAAAGCTGCAATCAACAAAAACAACCCTATGTTTTTACGAAACCAAGTCCTCAACAATACTTCGCCTCTTACAATTTGTACTATCTCCTTAACAATTTCTTTAACCTTCATCTTCTACTTTTTTTGTGCTATTCTTAATTTTGCACTTCTTGAACGAGGGTTTCTTTCCAATTCTTCTTGGCTTGCAGTTATCGGTTTTCTATTGACAAGCACCAAATCATTTAGCACATTACCAAAGAAATCCTTTTCTACTTTACCTTCGCAATTTCCTGCCTTCATATAATTCTTCACCAATCTATCTTCCAAAGAATGATAACTCATAACAACAAGTCTTCCTCCTTTTTTTAATAAAGGGGAAGTTTGTTCTAACATTTTTTGCAACACATCTATTTCTCCATTTACCTCTATTCTCAACGCTTGAAACACTTGTGCAAAAAACTTATTTTCCTTTCCTCTTTGAGCAAGCGGTTGAAGAATTTCCTTTAACTGAGTTGTAGTTGATATTCCCTCTATTTGCAAAGACTCTATCTTCTTTGCAATTTGATTAGCATTAGATAATTCTCCAAAATCCGAGAATATCTTTTTCAATTGTTCATAAGAATAAGTATTAACCACATCTTTTGCAGTAAGAATTTGCTTTCTATTCATTCTCAAATCAAGCTCTGCATCAAATCTTGTGCTAAATCCTCTTTCCGCACAATCAATTTGATAAGACGAAATACCCAAATCAGCAAGTATTCCATCAACTTGCGTTACTCTATAAAGCTTTAATTGATTTGTAAGATTAGAAAAATTATCTTCAATCATAGTAAAGCGTTCATCATCTAAGGCATTCTTTATCGCATCACTATCTTGATCAAACGCATAAAGACTTCCCTTTTCTGAAAGACGTTGAATAATTGCTTTTGAATGACCTCCACCACCAAATGTTAAATCAATATAAACTCCATCAGGCTTAATATCTAAGCCTTCCATACATTCATCTAACATTACAGGAATATGATACTGTTCTTGCTGCATTTTCTAAATCTTAATCCTTATTACAATCGACCTCTTGTAGATTGCCAAGCAACTGTTCCGCAGAAGAGATATAATCGAACTCATCTTCGTCAAGCGATTTATAGGTTTCAGAATCCCAAACTTCAATAAATTTTCCTGAGGCAAGCAAAACAATATCCTTATCAATATTTACCATACTTCTTTGTTCAGCAGGTATAAGGATTCTATCACTTGCGTCAAGCTCAACTATATTTGCTTGGGTCAATTTCCTAAATAACCTTTTCGCTTTTGGGTCGTAAGGGTTAAGATTACGTTGAAGTCGAGAGACTTCTTCTTGAAAATCAGAGTAAGTAAAAAGTTCCAAGTACGAATTATAAATGCTTTTTCTGAGAACAAACCTTGTGTCATCAGAGGTAATAAGTTGCTTCTTCAAAGCAACAGGAAGTTTCAACCTGCCGTTTGAATCTATTTTGCAAAACTCTATACCTACAATTGATGACATAATTCTACTATTTTTCAGTTTGTAAAATTACTACATTTATCCCAAAAAAATACATTTGTTGATAACTTTTTTCCATTTACTCCCAAAAATTACCATTTTCTTGCTTGTTTTTACGCTACAAAACTTAGAATGTTACATATAAACAAAAATTTTATTTCTCTAATTATTAGACACTTAACAATAAAACAAAAATTAAACAAAACAAAATGGGAACAAAACACTATCTTTGCACAAATTATTTTTGTGAGATTATGAAAAAAACATTCAAAGCTTTTAAATACTTATCTTTTATTTTAGTTTTAATTTTCTTTTCTGCTTGTAAAAACGAAAAAAATCCTGAGTTAAAAAAATACACTCTTAATGGTAGGACACAAGGCACATATTATCACATAGTATATTATGCTCCTACGGATAAATGGTGCATAAAAAACAACTGGCAAACCTCATCGCAAATAAAAAAAGGCATAGATAGCATTCTAATTAAAATAGATAATTCCATATCTCTTTGGAATCCACAATCACTTCTAAACAAAATCAACGACAATCAAACAAATGTAATGAATACTATTTTGATAGAGAACTTCATGGCCGCAGAAAAAATTTCCAAACTCACAGATGGAGCTTTTGATATCAGCCTTGGAGCATTGATAGAAGCTCATGGATTTGCGGCAAAGGAAAGAAAAAAACTATCAGATGCAGAAATCGACTCAATGATGCTTTATGTTGGATATGAAAAATTACGATTAGAAGAAGGCAAACTAATAAAACAATACCCTCAAACCAAGATAGATTTCAACGCAATCGCACAAGGATACACCACAGACCAAATAAGCAATTATTTAAAACGCAATAACATCAATCAACACATAGTAGATGTGGGCGGAGAAGTATTTGCAAGCGGAAAAAAGCCCGATGGGCAACAATGGAGAGTAGCAATAGAGGAGCCTTCTAAGGATATGTATGCAGAAAGAGAGTATAATAGTTTCATAAAACTTGAAAACAAATCAATAGTTACAAGTGGCAATTACAGAAAATACATAGAAGAAGACGGAATTCGCCTTTCTCACACAATCAATCCAAAGACAGGATACTCTGTGTCGCACAATTTGCTAAGCGTTTCAGTGATTGCACAAGATGCAACAACGGCTGACGGATTAGCAACTGCCTTTATGGTAATGGGAAAAGAAAAAGCAGAAGAATTTCTCAAAGACCACCCAGAGTATGATGCTATTTTCATCTATTCAACCAAAGAAGGAGAAATAGAAACCTCACACACAAAAAATCTTGACCAAATATTAGAAAAAGCAGAATAGATGTTTGTAAAACAAATCGAAAGTTTCTGTCATTTTCCCTTAACACAAGATCAAGAAAATCTTGTAAAAAATCTCTCAAACTTCATTTTCCACAGAGAAGACTGCAATATCTTTATTTTAGACGGCTATGCAGGCACAGGAAAGACCACAATAATTTCTGCACTCATTAAAACACTACCTTATTATAATATAAGAACAGAATTACTCGCACCAACAGGACGAGCAGCCAAAGTATTAAGCAATCGTTCCCTGCAACAAGCCTACACAATTCATAAAAAAATCTATTACACTCAAACAGATGATTATTCAAATATAAGTCTTAAACTCAAAGAAAACAAAAATCATCACACTCTTTACATAATTGACGAGGCTTCAATGATAGGAGAAGGCGATAATTTGCTTTCAGACTTGTTCTCTTACGTGAAAAACGGAGTAAAAAACAAAGCAATACTTCTTGGAGACAAAGCTCAACTTCCACCCGTTGGCAGTAATGAGTCTTTCGCTCTTAATCCTGATTATTTAAGACAAAGATTTTTTGAACCAATAGAATATTATCAACTAACACAAGTAGTAAGACAAGCCTTGCAATCGGGAATTTTGAAAAATGCAGCAAACATTCGTTGGGCTTTAAACAATAAATTGCAACTGCCAATCTTCAAAACACAAAACCACAAAGACTTTAAACAAATAGAAGCCATTGATTTTGAAGACACACTTGTGAATCAATACAGACAAATTGGAGAAAAAGAAGTAGTAGTCGTTACAAGAAGCAATTTTGCTGCCAATCAACTCAATCAATACATTAGAAACAGAATTTTAGAAAAAGAAAACATAATAGATATTGGCGAAAAACTAATGTCAATTCGCAACAACTATTATTGGCAAACAGAAAATGAATATTCCGATTTCATAGCAAACGGAGATATAGTAGAGGTTACGAATATATATTCTTACGAAGAAAAATTTGGATTCAACTTTGCCAACATTGAAGCAAGGATTAACGAAAACCAAACGCC
This sequence comes from uncultured Bacteroidales bacterium, assembly GCA_937876865.1. Taxonomy (GTDB): domain Bacteria; phylum Bacteroidota; class Bacteroidia; order Bacteroidales; family P3; genus Onthomorpha. Next base: position 15,787 of record CALEFF010000067.1, read on the forward strand.
AATAGAATTGACTATTATGCTTGATACCCTAAGCGAAAAGCAAGCTCACCTATCGCAAGAAAAAGAAAGACAACTCTACAATAACATTTTTTCTTACTATCAAAAGGATTGCAACAACAAAGCTCTCATTCACAAAGCTGTAAAAGAAGATAAATATTTCAATGCCTTACAAGTAAAATTTTCAAAAGCCATTACTTGCCACAAAGCTCAAGGAGGAGATTGGCACACCGCCTTTATTCTAAACGAAATGCAAGCCTCAGAAGCAATAAATCAAGACTACTTCCGTTGGCTCTATACCGCAGTAACCCGAGCAAGAGAACAAATTTTTTTAGTGAACTTTTCCGAAGAATTTTTCTTAGAATAAGATTATTATTTCTTTGATTTATTTATTTAAAACGTTGTTTTATTTTTTTATTTCTTTGATATATTTCAATAAATATTAGTTCACTGTTTTAAAAATTCTATTCCAACGAATCTTTTTCAAGAATGAGTTTTGATCTTTATTAAATGACATCCACACAATAGAAGCTTTTCCAACTATATGGTCCTCTGGAACAAATCCCCAATAGCGAGAATCGGCTGAATTATGGCGATTATCTCCCATCATAAAATAATAATCCATTTTAAAGGTATATTCTTCCCCTACTGTTGCCTTTTGTTTTTCAAACACTTCAATTGCTCTTTGATAAAAAGCTATATTGTCTTGTGTAAGTTTTACTTTCATTCCTTTTTTTGGAATAGTTATAGGACCATAATTATCATTATTCCAACCCAAATCTTTGTGAGGGAACATTGCAGGGTCATTAAATCCTTTTTTTGTTATCACAGGCTCAATGCTTTCAACATAAGAAAACTTTTCTATTGCTTGTTTTATTTCTTTTGACAAAGGAAGAGTTGCATAATTCTTTAAATTATTGATAGACATTGTATCAATTCCTGCTTGCAAAAGAAAGTTTTGTTTATCGTAAATATCAGGGTGAATAAATAATTTGCAGTAATATTTTGTTTGTTGAGAAGAAAGTTGTACATCTTCATTCAATGGTTCAACCTCAACAAACGGATTAGTACTTAAAGTTTCTATTTGTGTTTGAGAAAGAGGAAGATAGTAAAAATAATACATCATTGCCATATCTTCCTTACTAACTCCAAGTTCTAATAATTCATTTTCATTTAATGTATTATTATCTTTTGTAATTATTCTGTGAGTTAATTGAAAATCTTCTGGACTTTCCATAGGTTTTCCATTGATATGCACCACCGCATTCTCAATTGAAAGCACCTCTCCCGGCAATCCTATACAAGTTTTTATAAAATTTTCCTTTTTATCTATTGGACGCGAAATTATTTCTCCAAACTCATCTTTATTACTCCAAACTCTATCTCGTCCATATCTTCTTACGAGAGAATAATAACTTTCATTTGATTGATAAAAAGTAGAAACCGTATCACCATCAGGATAATTAAACACTACAGCATCGCCTCTTTCAACTTTTCCAAACCCTGGTAAACGATGATAATCAAGCTCAATCCAATCAAGATAACTCTTTATGTTGAGTCCAGGTATTGTATGGTGCATAAGAGGTAAAGCCAAAGGCGTATTAGGTACCCTTGGACCATAGGCTAACTTACTTACAAACAAACAATCTCCTACCAACAAACTTTTTTCCATAGAAGAAGATGGTATCATATAGCTTTCAAAGAAATATGTTCTTATAACACTTGCTGCAACAATAGCAAAAACGATACTATCAACCCAATCTCTTATAGTAGAAATCTTAAAAGTTGGTAAATCTTTTGGATGCGTATAAGTTTCTTTTTTAGAAAATCCAAGAATAGGAAGAATCACAAAAGGGATTAAAATAGAGAGTAATTGATACCAAAAACCATTTTTTCTAAAACACTTAACCGTCTCTACAATCATAAGCATTATGATAAAGACATTAAGAAAAGGAATCAAAGAGTATAGAAACCACCATTTTTTCTTATCAATTATCTTTATCCAGACCCATATATTCCAAAATGGAATCAAAACATAATATGGTTTTTCGCCTGCTTTCTCAAATATTTTCCACAAACCTACTACGGTAATAACAAAAGCCACTAAAATAAAAATCAAATAAATATCCATAATATTACAATTTTATTAAAATAAAACAATAAAACTAACGTTAAACACTAAATAAATATTGTCAATAAATATGAAAAGAGTTATTTTATTTTGTTTTTTATTAAGCAGTTTGCTTTCTTTTTCACAAAACGATACTTTAAGATTTGCCACAACAAAGACAGGACAAACCTTAGCCTTGATAAATTATTTTTATGTAGATACTACCAACTTAGAAAAAATATCCGAAAAAGGAATAGAGGCTATGTTAAAAGAACTTGACCCTCATTCAGTTTTCATAAACAAAGATGAAGTAAAGAAAATGAACGAACCATTGGAAGGCAACTTTGATGGAATTGGTGTTAGTTTTCAATTGCTTAACGATAGCATTCACGTAGTAGAGGTAATAAGCGGAGGGCCTGCCGAAAAGGTTGGAATGTTTGCAGGAGACATTATAATAAAGGTAGATGACAAACACGCAACAGGAGATTCAATAAAAAACGATTGGGTTTTCAAAAACCTAAGGGGTGAAAAAGGCTCAAAGGTAAAAGTAAGTGTTAAAAGAGCTAATAGAAAAGAACCTATAACATTCAACATAACAAGAGATAAAATACCTATTCACAGCATTGACACTTGGTTTATGCTCGATGATTCAATTGGATACATACGTTTGAATCGTTTTGCACAAACCTCAACCGACGAATTCTCTCAAGCAATAAAAGAACTCAAAGAACAAGGAATGAAAGATTTGATTTTCGATTTAAGAAGCAATGGAGGAGGTTATTTAAACATAGCATTTGAAATTGGAGATCACTTTTTATCAGGCAATAAGACAATAGTATATACACAAGGCATACATTCACCAAAACAAACTTACGATGCAACAAGAAAAGGTCTTTGGGAAGAAGGAGGACTTGTAATTTTAGTAGATGAATACACAGCCTCAGCCTCAGAAATCGTTAGTGGAGCAGTGCAAGATTGGAAGAGAGGAAAAATTGTTGGACAAAGAACATTCGGAAAAGGCTTAGTTCAACGTCCTTTTACGCTCGAAGACAAAAGCCAAATACGTCTTACAACTTCAAGATACTACACTCCAAGCGGAAGATGTATTCAAAAACCATACACAGCAGAACAAGACTCAGCCAATGCAGCAGATAGCATAGAATGGGGAATAATGCCAGATGTTGTTATCCCACAAGATACTTCAAGAGCAAGCGATTATCTTATCAACTTACGCTCAAAAGGTCTTTTTAACTCCTTTGCACTAAGTTGGGTTGAAGAAAACAGAGATGATTTCCTAAAAAAAGCACCCGATTTCACCACATTTGAAAAAGAATACGAAAAATTAGGACTATTAAAAGAGTTTGAAAACTACGCAAAACAAGAAGGCGTAGAAAAAATACAAATAAAAAAAGAATGGGTTAATCAAATTGTCATCAACTATTTAAAGAAAGAAATAGAAGATTCAACCTCTTGCTATCGTTCTTATGAAGACTACGCAAAAGCCCTTACCGAAAAAGACAAATTAGTAAAAGAAATAATAGAAAACGCCTCAAAAGAAGACGAAAAAATGAAGGAGATGAACAAAGAATCCGACATTTATATCGCCTCAACCCTTAAAGCACTCATCGCTCGCAATCTTTACGGAGTAAAATACTATTACATGGTTGTAAAAGAGAACGACAAAGAACTGCAAAAAGCTATAGAAATAATAAAACAAGACAAATAACCACCTTCGTAAGTCCGTTTGCAATAAAAATAAATTTGTTTCACCACCACTTAACGCCAAATGCTTGCGATATTTTCAAACAAAAGATTTCTGATTGTAAATTTTAAGAATATAAGCCCTTAACTAAAAAACACAAAATCAAAGACTTAACTTTTTAAAGCCTTAAAAACGCCAAAAAAGTCTTTGATTTTTGCGATTTTTTCAATGATTTTTTCAAAAAAAGTCAGGACTTTTGACCTCAGAAAGTCCTGACTTTTAAAATTTAATTAGGACTTTTGAAAATTTAAACAGGACTTTTGAAAAAATAGGTCAGATTTTCGCAAAATTTACCCTTAATTTCCGCCAATTTTCGTCAAAATTTTTGCTAAAAAATCGGTTTTGAAATTTTGGCAAAATAAATCCGATTTCCCTATTTTTTGAACTTAGAAAAATAAGCCTTGAAAAAAAATTTTTAAGGCTTGTTTGAACTTTTTTAAAACTTGTTTTGTTTCCTTATTGAAAGTTATCTGAACAAAGAAACTTTCGGTTAATAAATAAATTGTTTAATTTAAAATTTACAGTTATGTCAATTTCGTATGTAGTCGTTAAACGCGACATTCATGTTGGGAATAATCCCGGAGAAAAGTATCTTGCAAGAATGGTAAGAGAGCAATCGGTAGATTTAAACTACATTGCAGAACAAATTGCTGGTGCTTCAACAATGAGTAAAGCCGATGTAATGGGCGTTTTACAGCAGTTGCAAGTTGAAATGAGTTACCATTTTTTGCGTGGTGCAAGTGTTAAATTAGGTTTACTTGGGACTTTCACTCCTTATTTAAGGGCAAAATCCCAATTAAATGCTGATGAGGTAAAGGCAAGCACGATTAAAGGTTTGCATATCACATTCAGACCTTCGTCTTGGCTTAATACAAAAATCAAAGGTGCAAGTTTCAATCTCATTGACCCTAATATTAAGGGACTTATTGAGGTTTCAAGAACAAACACTACCGAAACAAGCACCGAAAGCACCGAAACAGCAACAATGGACGCTCTTTTAAATAAACGAGAAACACAAGAAAAGAGCGAAAAAAGCAAAAAGTAACCTAAAAAACACCTTTCTCAAAACCGCAGAATAACTCTGCGGTTTTTTTGTGCTTTAAAAAAATAAAAAAAAGCGAAAAGAACCAAATAAGAACAAAAAAAAATTTTGCTATAATAAAGAATTATTATACTTTTGTCCCAGAATTGAGTTTTTAACCCTTAGAA
>CALEFF010000068.1 GCA_937876865.1 uncultured Bacteroidales bacterium
GTGTTAAGCCTGCCGCTAGCGTTCATCCTGAGCCAGGATCAAACTCTTCATTGTAAAAAAAAGTTCTTGTTTCTTAATTAACGGTTATTGTTTCCTTACTCTAGGTACAAATACTTCTTTTAGTATTTGTCCGCTACCTTGGTTCCTATTGTTTCAAAGATCATTTCTTCTCCCTCTAACGAATCTCCCTGCTCTCTCTAATCGCTTCTCTCCGTCCGTTTTGGGATTGCAAAAGTAATACCTTTTTAGTTATTAACAAATATTTTATACTCTTTTTTTTATGCCCACTCTCTTAACTTATTGATTATCACTAAGAAAATTTTTTAATAAAATTTAGCGTTTATTGGAATGTTCAATGAAGTTTTATAATAATTTAGTAAATACGGATATATTTTTCTAAAATCAAAGAAAAAAATATTTTTTTCTAAGAAATAATTTAATAAAGCAAAGAATTATTTTTTTTAAATCAAGAAAAAAAGGAGAGTTGATTTACTCTCCTTTTTATATAACAATAAGAATGTTTCTTTTTTTTCCTTAGAATCTTTTTTCTTTGATTCTTGCTTTCTTTCCTGTAAGTCCTCTTAGGTAGAAGATTCTTGCACGGCGAACAACTCCTCGTTTGTTCACAACGATTGAATCAATAAATGGAGAGTTGATAGGGAATACTCTTTCTACTCCTACTCCACTACTGATTTTTCTAACTGTGAAAGTTTCTGTTACTCCGCTTCCTCTACGTTGTAAAACCACACCTTGGAAACTTTGGATACGTTCTTTGTTACCTTCTTTAATTTTGTAACTTACTGTGATTGTATCTCCTGCTTTGAATTCTGGATATTCTTTTACTTCAGTTAAAGAATCCACATATTTCATCAATTCTGGTTTACCCATTTTCTATTTCCTCCTGTGATTTTATTTTTTTACTTGATTAACTACAGCTTTGAATGCTTCTGGATTATTTAAAGCTAGATCTGCTAACACTTTACGGTTAAGTTCAATGTTATTTTTGTGCAATAATCCCATGAATACAGAATAAGATATATCGTTTATACGGCATGCTGCGTTTATACGATTAATCCATAATGCTCTAAATTCACGTTTTTTATTCTTTCTATCACGGTATGCGTATGTTTGACCTTTTTCCCATTTATTTTTTGCAACGGTCCATACGTTTTTACCTCTTCCCCAGTAACCTTTTGTACGGTTAAGGATTTTTTTACGGCGTGCTCTTGACGCTACTGCATTGACTGCTCTTGGCATAATTTTTTAATTTTTTTTCGTATTAGCGTTCTTTCTATTTCAAAAGACTCTTGTTTTGCTAAATACAATGGTTAATAACTCCTAATTTAATTAAATCATTTCTCTTATTCTTGGTTCATCAGCTCCCGACAAAACAGAAGTGCTTGCCAATATTCTTTTTCTTTTTATTGATTTTTTAGTTAGAATATGAGAGTGGTAAGCGTGTTTTCTCTTGATTCTTCCTGAACCTGTTATCGAAAATCTCTTTTTTGCAGCAGATTTCGTTTTCATTTTTGGCATCTTACGTCCCTTTTTTAATTGTTTATAATTTATTCTTATTGTTATTTTCTTTTTTTATTTCTTAGGGGCAATTATCATTATCATTCTTTTGCCCTCTAATTTTGGCATCATTTCAGGTTTTCCATAATCAAACAATGCTTCTGCAAATTTCAATAATTGTGTTTCGCCTTGTTCTTTATAGACTATGGTTCTTCCGCGGAAAAACACATCAACTTTCACTTTATTTCCTTCTTGAAGGAATTTTATAGCGTGTTTTAGTTTAAAATTAAAGTCGTGTTCATCTGTTTGAGGTCCTAAGCGGATTTCTTTTACAACGATTTTTGCACTTTTTGCTTTAATTTCTTTTTGTTTCTTTTTTTGTTCGTAAAGTAGTTTTTGATAGTCTACTATTTTACAAACGGGAGGATTAGCGGTAGGTGATATTTCTACTAAATCTAATCCCATTTCATCTGCCATATTCAGAGCATCTTTTATTTTATAAATGCCCGACTCGATGTCTTCGCCAACCACTCTAACGATAGGTGCGTCTATTTGCTCATTTATCCTATGTTGTTCTTCTTTTTTGTGTGGTCCACGTCCTTTTGCTGTGAATTGTTGTGGTGCTGCTATGATGCGTTCCTCCTATTGTTTTGTTTATAACTAATTTTATTTTTATTTTAATTCTTCTTCTACTAATGCGTTTACTCTTTGAGCGAATTCTTCTATACTCATCGTTCCAAGATCACCTTCTTTATGACGGCGAACCGATACTGTTCCTTCTGCTTCTTCTTTTTCTCCTACGATAAGCATAAATGGTATTTTTGCCATTTCAGCATCGCGTATTTTCTTTCCTGTTTTTTCGTTTCTTTCGTCTATGCTTCCTCTTAGGTCGTAACGAGCGAGCAAAGATAGCACTTTTTTTGCATATTCTTCATATTTTTCTGAAATTGGAAGAATAATAAATTGTTCTGGTGTTAACCAAAGTGGGAAAATTCCTGCTGTATGTTCTATCAAAACTGCGACAAATCTTTCCATTGAACCGAATGGTGCACGGTGAATCATGATTGGGCGATGTTTTTGATTATCTGCTCCTGTGTATTCTAATTCGAAGCGTTCAGGCAAATTATAATCTACTTGTATTGTTCCTAATTGCCATTTTCTTCCTATTGCATCCTTAACCATAAAGTCAAGTTTTGGACCATAGAATGCTGCTTCTCCTATTTCGGTTACGGTTTCTAATCCCCTTTCCTTTGATGCTTCAATGATTGCTCTTTCTGCTTTTTCCCAAACTTCATCTGAACCTATGTATTTTTCTGTGTTATTTGGATCTCTTAACGAGATTTGAGCAGTGAAGTTTTCAAATTTTAATGTCTTGAATATATATAATACTATATCTATTACTTTACAAAATTCGTCTTTTAGTTGTTCAGGAGTACAGAAAATGTGTGCATCGTCTTGAGTAAATGAGCGAACTCTTGTCAATCCGTGTAATTCTCCTGATTGTTCATAGCGATAAACTGTACCGAACTCCGCTAATCGTAATGGTAAGTCTTTATATGAATGTGGTTTTAATTTATAGATTTCAACGTGATGAGGACAATTCATTGGTTTTAGTAAGTATTCTTCTCCTTCAAATGGTGTAGTGATTGTACGGAAAGAATCTTGACCATATTTTTGATAGTGCCCTGATGTTTTATATAGAGTTACATCGCCAATATGAGGAGTCATTACTTGTTGATAACCATATTCTTTTTGAACTTTTTTTAAGAAATTCTCCAACCTTTGACGAAGTTCTGTTCCTTTTGGTAACCATAGCGGTAATCCTTGTCCTACATTTTGAGAAAAAGCAAAGAGTTCTAATTCTTTTCCAAGTTTTCTATGATCTCTTTTCTTTGCTTCTTCCAAAAGTGCAAGATATTCATCTAATTCTTTCTTTTTAGGGAAAGTGATAGCATATAATCTTGTTAATTGTTTTCTCTTTTCATCTCCTCTCCAATAAGCACCAGCCAAAGAAAGAATCTTGATTGCTTTAATTGAAGAGAAATCTACTAAGTGCGGACCTTTACATAAGTCTATGAATTTTCCACTTTCATAAAAAGTAATAGTTCCATCTTCTAACTCTTCTATAAGTTCTGTTTTATAAACCTCTCCTTTATCTGCAAAGAATTTTAATGCTTCTGCTTTTGAAACTTCCTTTCTAACTAATCCTACTCCTGCTTTTGCAATTTCTTGCATTTTTGCTTCTATCTTTGGGAAGTCTTCACTTGAAAGAACCTTATCACCAAAGTCAATATCGTAATAAAATCCGTTTTCAATTGCAGGTCCAATACCAAACTTAGCATTAGGATAAAGTTCCAAAACTGCTGCTGCCATTAAGTGTGCTGAACTATGCCAAAAAGTTTGTTTACCCTCAACATCATTCCACGTAAACAAACGTAAAGAACAATCCTCATTTATAGTTCTATTCAACTCAACTGTTTGTCCATTAACACTTGCACTCACAACGGCTCTTGCCAAACCATCGCTTATGCTTTTTGCTACATCGAAAGGTGTTACTCCCGCTTCAAATTGCTTTACGCTTCCGTCAGGTAAACTTATATTTATCATAGTATTTTCCATTTTTTCAATTTGCAAAGATACAACTTTTTCACTAAATAAATAAAACATTGATGTTTTTTGTTGTATCTTTGCCGAAAAAATAAATAATTTATCATGTTAAACGCAATAATTTGGGACTTTGAACCTACTCTTTTTGGATTTATTAGATGGTATTCTCTTTTGTTCGCCTTAGCATTTGTTGCAGGGTATGTAATACTTCAAAAAGTTGTTTTTCAAAAAGAAAACATTCCAAATTCTTATTTAGACAAACTTTCGGTTTATGTATTTCTTGGAGTTTTGATTGGAGCAAGATTAGGACATTGTCTTTTCTATGAACCTAATTACTATCTTAATCATATAATTGAAATGCTTTTACCAATTGCACAGACTCCTGATGGTTGGAAGTTTGTAGGTTATCAAGGCCTTGCCTCTCACGGTGGAGCAATAGGAATTATAATTGCAATATGGTTATATGCAAAAAAAACAAAACTAAATATGTTTTGGACACTTGACCGTTTAGTTATAATCGTTGCCCTTGCAGGTTTATTCATTCGCCTTGGTAATCTTTGCAATAGTGAAATTTATGGAGTAGCAACTAATAGCAATTGGGGATTTATATTTGTTAGAAACGGCGAAACAATAGCAAAACACCCAACTCAACTCTATGAAGCAATAGCATACTTTATTACATTTATAATCCTTTTATTCATTTACATAAAAAGCAATCGCAAAGTAGTACCAGGAAGACTTTTCTCACTATTTTTAATCCTTGCATTTACCTCACGACTAATTATTGAAAATTGGAAAGAAGTTCAAGAAGCATGGGAAGCAAATATGATTTTGAATATGGGACAAATCCTTTCAATACCTTTCATCATAATAGGAATTGTAATACTTATTTTAGGATTTCTTGGAAAAACAGGAAAACCATTAGAAGTTAGTAAAGTAATAGAAACACATAAAAAATAAATAAAAAATGAAAAAACTGATTTTAGTAAGACACGGACAAAGCGAATGGAATCTTAAAAACCTATTTACAGGTTGGACAGACGTGGATCTAACAGCACAAGGAGTAGAAGAAGCATACAAAGCAGGTATAGCAATAAAAGAAGAAGGAATAAGACCACAAGTATGTTTCACTTCATACCTTAAAAGAGCAATCAAAACCCTTAACGGAATACTTGATGCAATGAATATGGATTATTTACCTGTTGAAAAAAGTTGGAGATTAAACGAAAAATCATACGGCGACCTTCAAGGCAAAAACAAAGCAGAAGCAACAGAAAAATTTGGAGCAGACCAAGTATTATTATGGAGAAGAAGTTTCGATGTACAATCTCCTGCATTAGATGCAAACGATGAACGCTCTCCATATCAAGACCCACGTTACGCAGGCATAGATAAAGCAGAATTACCATTAACAGAATCACTACAAGACTGCATCAACCGTCTTATGCCATTCTATCAAAACAACATTTTAAAAGCATTTGAAACCTTCGACACAGTTTTAGTAGTAGCACACGGCAACTCACTTCGTGGAATCGTAAAGACACTTAAAAATATGACAAACGAAGAAATCATTAAATTCAACATACCAACAGGAATACCTTACTTATTTGAATTAAATGATGATTTAACACTACAAAACGACCGTTTCCTTGCAGACCCTGAAACATTACAAAAACTAATGGACGAAGTTGCAAACCAAGGCAACAAAAAATAAGAAAAAGCAACCAATTTCGGTTGCTTTTTTTATTTTCTTATTCCACAATCAATTTCTTTTTCACGCTACCTTTTGCGGTGTTAATCTTGACTATGTATGTACCCGAAGATAAATTGCTAATATCTATGTCTTTTTCAAAGTTGCTTACCTTTGTTTCTATTAGCAATTTCCCGACCATATCAAAGACTTGAATATTATTTATAGTATAATGACTCATTACCTTAAAGTAATTATCAGCAGGGTTAGGCATTAGGTAACACATTTTCTCTAATTCTACCTCTGAAAGTGATTGAGTATTTGAAGGAATCATAATAATAGGCACCATATTTATATAAATATTTTGCCAAATAGTATAAGCAGGGTCATCATTAAATCTAATCCATTCTCCATTGCGTCTTAGGTGTTTTTCATCAGGAAAACTACACAAAGGAAAGTTATCCTCAGGACCTAAAGTTTTTAGATAATCCAGATATAAATACATGGCTGGACCGAAATTATAATGATTAGGCTGAAAATCTTCTGAATACCATTGTCCTGTTATTGAATCTTTACAAAGATAATACAATTGATCCCAAGGCATCATTCCTACGTAAATTGTATCATAATTAAGTCCACATTCAATCGGTCCTCCGTGAGCAAAAATAGAATCTCTTAAACAAGGACTATAAACATTACATGTGTGATGCATTCTAAAATAACTGGGAGATGCATATTTAGGAACATCAAATGCTATTTTAAAACCATTTAAATTTGTAAGATTTGCATAATCTCTTTCGGGAAAATAATAAGTATTCCAATCTTCTCTGTTCCAATTTACAATAGAATCTAAACTTGGTCCTACGTTAAAAGTATTGAATATTGTAGTAGAAATAGTATCAAAGTTATCATCTAAAATACAAATATTTCTATAAGTATCAAGAGCTTCATAACCCACCTTCATCGCAACACCAACAATTACGTAATTATCATAAGGAATAGATGTTTGATCCAAATAATAATCTTGAGCAAATGCTTCTGCATAGATTTGATTATTATAAGAATTTGCTCCAATCACATACCCCTCAACAATAGGAGCAGAAGTGTCGCACCATAATTTATAATATGGAGCATAATATCGCCACTGTCTATAAGTTTCTGAATAAGGCGTTGAAGCTCCTTGAACACCTGGCATATGTGTTCTATGAGTATCACTTGTAGAAAAACAATTAGAAAAATAAGTAGTATCAAAAATATAAAGTAAATCGTATTGACTTGAATCTGGTGGTGGAATATGATGATATTGTGCTTTAAGATTTAGGCTTGAAAACAATAATGTAAATAATAAAATTAAGACTGACTTTTTCATAACTTTAAAGGTATTTAATTAAACAATATTATTTTAAACAATGTATTTTTATGACTGAATTTGTTTTTAAAGGTATAAGACTATATCTAACAAACACGTGAAGTATTGGTCTTGAAAGGTGAAGTATAGTCAACTGATTATTTGATACGCTTTTGACTGGGTTGTAAAATCTGCATTGAGTTAATGTTGGAATAGAAGTTACAGTAATTGGGTTTAATGATGAAACTTGAAATTTATCATATATATAACAAGGATAGTTGTAAAAACAACTATTATTTTTTGTATCGTAAATTAGCATTTGGTTATCATGCATATATCCAGCAACAGTGTAGTCATAAAGATTAGATGCATTTAAATCACTATAAGATAAATCATATCCATCTTTATAATTTATTTTGTATTTTCTATAATGGTATGGGAAAGTTGTTGTATCGCTCATTTTTAAGTGAAAAACAAAATCTTCTTTTTGATTATCAAAAATAGTTTTCTTTAAAACCACTAACTCTTCTTCTTTCTCTAAATATTCACAATCATAGATTGCAAATCCTTGTTGAAGTGTATCAAAAATAGAAACCTTAGATGTCATAAAACTATTATTATCACCATGCATAATTTCAAAAGCACATGTATATTGATTGTTTGGGAAATAACAATTATTGTAAACAATAGCAATATTATCTTTAAATGTATGTGTGGTTTTTACTCCATACGCTTGATGAACGGGATAAGGAAGATGTAATCTTCCTGTATGTTGCTGACGAGTTAGTTTATCAAAAGATATAATATCAATATATGCTGCATGGTTCAAACTATCCCAAATGTTTGTAATACTATAATTTATAGATGTTAAATATATTTTGTGAGGTGTTTCTGTTATATCTGCAAATTTATTATAATAGCAACTTCCAATAGTATCAGAAGGAATATAAAACATTTCAAAATCATTTGATAATCCATAAGTTGCTGAATCCCCTTGAAAAACTACACCAAAATAATTATTTATATTAGTATCTTCTTTTATAGTGTAAAGCATAAAGAAGTCTAAGTAATATTCAGAAGGATCTATAAATTCAATAGTTATGCCTTGATTAGGAGCAGGGTGCAATACTTCATAAGGAGGTTTTCCATAGTACATTTTGCCGATTCCTGCAATGGTAGTATTATTTGTAGAGTCTTTGAAAACTTCTATTCGATCTATTGAAAAAATACTATCTTGATAAGCATTGTTTATTAAAGTGTACTTAATTCCAGATAAAATAATAGGCGATATGTGTGTAGAATCTTGTATTATTACAGAATCCATAGGTGTTATATTATAATCTTGAAATAATGTTGCTATTTTAATGTATGCGAGAAATGCAACATTTGAACCATTGTTATTTACACTGCCACAGAAATACAAAGTATCTCCTTCAATAGCAAAGTCTTTGACATTAAAGTAGTTACTTAAAGTTACACTTTTAGCAGTTTCTGTATTACCATTTTCTGTTAAAGTGAAAACACCTCTTCCACTTGCATTTTGAGATAAAATTACATGTCTATTTTTGTTCCAGTATAAAACTTTTTGCGTGTATGGTGACAATCTGTCTGCTCCTGCTGATACACTTGAAATACGTGTTAAATCTTGTGATTCAATAAAGACTTGCGAACTTGCAATTCCAAACATTAGAATGGAGATTGCAAAAAATAAGATTTTTTTCATAACTTTAAAGGTTTTAATTTACGCTACAAAGTTAAAAGAAAAAAACGAATATTCCAATTTTTTTATTCAAAAAAAATGAAGGGCGGCGGTGTTGTTTGTTGGCGAATTTAAACATTCAAAAAAAAATGTTCATCCTTTTTCTTTTTATTATTTTTCTTTTTAGTTATTATTTTATTATATATTTATTAT
>CALEFF010000069.1 GCA_937876865.1 uncultured Bacteroidales bacterium
GGTTAAGCTTGAAATTTGACGAAGGCGTGGGAATAGGTGGAGAATATGGACCTTACAAGCAGTCAGATAGAAAGGAATTATATAGAAAATATGCTTTAGAACTTGTAGAAAAAGATTGGGCATATTATGCCTTTGATACACCAGAAGAATTAGATGTTTTGCGAAAGCAATACGAAAGTGAAAAAAAGAATTTTCAATACGACTGTAACACAAGAAAAGGGTTAAAAAATTCTTTGACACTTTCAAAAGAAGAAGTTGAAGATTTATTGAATCAAGGCGTTGCTTACGTTATAAGATTTAAGTTTCCAGAAAATGAGGATATTCATCTTGATGATTTGATAAGAGGACATGTTAAAATGAATTCTTCTTTGTTAGATGATAAAGTCTTGTACAAATCCGATGGAATGCCGACATATCATTTAGCAAACATTGTTGATGATCATTTAATGAAAATCTCCCATGTTATTAGGGGGGAAGAATGGTTGCCTTCTTGCCCTTTACACGTTATGTTGTATAAAGCTTTTGGATGGGAAGATACTATGCCTCAATTTGCTCACTTACCATTACTATTAAAACCTGATGGCAACGGAAAATTATCAAAAAGAGATGGAGACAGATTAGGTTTCCCTGTATTCCCTTTACAATGGACCGATCCAAAATCAAAAGAAATATCTTCAGGATATAGAGAAAGTGGATATTTACCAGAAGCCGTTATCAATATGTTGGCTTTATTGGGGTGGAATTCAGGAACTGAACAAGAGATATTCTCATTAAAAGAATTGGTGAAGATATTTTCCATTGATAGAATCTCTAAACACGGAGCTAAATTTGATTTAGAAAAAGCTAAATGGTTTAATCATCAGTATTTGCAAACGGTGGAAGATGATAAATTGGCTCAAGAATTCATTAAAGATTTAAAATCAAGAAATATAGACTCTCCTTTGAATAAGGTCAAAAGTATTGTCAGCTTGGTAAAAGAAAGATGTAATTTTGTAAAAGACTTTTGGGATAATAGCGATTACTTCTTTGTCGCTCCTAATACTTATGCTGAAAAAGCTTTAAAGAAGCGTTGGAAAGAAGGTACAAGTGAAAGAATGTGTATTATTGTTGAAAAAATGAATGAAATAGAAGATAATTCTTCTTGGGCTGATAATGCCGAAGAATTTTTGATGAAATACATAGCGGAAAATGAATTGAATATGGGACAAATTATGAATTCTATTCGTTTAGCAGTAGTTGGAGATACAAAAGGAGTTAATATGGTGGATATAATGCGAATATTAGGTAAACAGGAAATTATATCTAGAATAACAACAGCAGCAGAGAGAATAAACTTATAAGTGAAAATAAGTACTATAAATATAATAGGAAGAGGTAATGTCGCTTTTCATTATCACAAAATAATGAAAGAAAAGGGGTATGAAGTTAGAATAATTCCTTCTCGTAAAGAATTTGTTTTAGATGATGTGGAAAGCGATGTTGTTATAATTGCCGTGAAAGATGATGCAATAAGAGAAGTTTTAAATAGATTACCAAGAGTCAAAACTTTATTATTGCATACTTCTGGATTTACTCCATCTGAAATTTTATCACAAAAAGCGGATAATTATGGTTGTCTTTATCCTTTACAGTCTTTAAATAAGAAAAAGAATATCGATTTTTTGAAAGTACCTTTATGTTTTTATGTAAATAATGAAGATTATTTGGAATGTTTAAAGGCTTTTGCTGAAAGTCTTTCTGTATTAACTTGTTTTTTGTCTGATGAACAACGACAATATCTTCATATATCAGCAGTATTTGCAAATAATTTTACTAATCATTTATTTGGTATTTCAAAAGAAATTTTGGATAGAAATAACATTCCGTTTGAAATGCTATTTCCTATTATTGATAGAACAATAGAAAATCTAAAAACGTCTGATGATATATTTTCTTTGCAAACAGGGCCTGCTGTAAGAGGAGATGTGAGTATTATTAACCAGCATATAGAACGCCTTTCTGACAGAGAAAGAGAAATATATTTAGCAATTAACAAGAGTATTGTTGATTATCATAAACGTCAATTATGAAAAAGATAGTAGTTTTAACAGGAGCAGGAATAAGTCAAGAAAGTGGTATAAAAACATTTCGAGATAGTGATGGCTTATGGGAAAATCATAGGATTGAAGATGTTGCAACTTTTGAAGCGTGGAAAAGAAATCCGGATTTGGTTAGAAGTTTTTATAATCAAAGAAGGAAGGAACTCTATAATGTAGAGCCAAATGAGGGACATAAACAGTTATTGCGGTTAGAAAAAAACTTTGAATTGCAAATAATAACTCAAAATGTAGATGATTTACATGAAAGAGTTGGTTGTAAAAAAGTTCTTCATTTACATGGAGAATTAAAAAAGGTTTGTAGTGAAGTGGATTCTCGTGATGTAAGATTGCTTGAAGGCTGGGAACTTACTGAAGATATGAAGGATAATTACGGTAGACCTCTGCGACCATATATAGTTTGGTTTGGAGAATCTGTCCCTAATATAGAGCCTGCAATAGAATTATGTGAGCAAGCGGATATCATGATAATAATAGGAACAAGCCTTAATGTTTATCCTGCTGCAAGCCTATTAAATTACACAAAAAAAGATTGTAAGAAATATCTTGTGGATCCTAATACTGTTAATATTCCTGATAAGAATATTGTTTTTGTGAAACAAAAAGCTGGTATTGGAGTAAAACAAGTAGTAGATGAAATATTAGAAATTTATTTATGAAGAAAGCTTATATAGAGACATATGGTTGTCAAATGAATCAAGCGGATAGCGAAGTAGTTGCTTCTATTTTGAAAAAAGATGATTATGAAATGACTACTGATATTGCAGAGGCTGATTTGATACTAGTTAATACTTGTTCTATAAGAGAAAATGCAGAACAAAGAGTAAAAAAACGATTAACAGAATTTGATTATCTTAAGAAGAAGAAAACTTGGCTTAAAGTAGGTGTTCTAGGTTGTATGGCAGAACGATTGCAAAATCAATTAATAGAGGAGAATAAAGTAGATATAGTAGTAGGTCCAGATTCTTATAGAGATATTCCTTTTTTATTGACTGAAGTTGAAAAGCATAAGCAATCATATATATCTGCTGTGTTATCTGAAGAAGAAACTTATGCGGATATTACTCCTATAAAATTAGATACAAATGGCGTAACAGCATTTATTTCTATAATGAGAGGTTGTGAAAATTTCTGTTCATATTGTGTTGTGCCTTATACAAGAGGAAGAGAGCGTAGTAGGGATCCGCAAACTATAATAGCAGAAGCTCAAGATTTGTTCAATAAAGGATATAGAGAAGTTACTCTTTTAGGGCAAAATGTAAATTCTTATATATGGAATAAAGGACAAGAAGATGAAATAAATTTTGCGAAGTTAATGGCTTTGGTAGCTCAAGTAAGTCCTTTGTTAAGAATAAGGTTTTCAACCTCTCATCCTAAAGATATTTCACAAGAACTTTTAGATACTATTGCTAAATATAATAATATTTGTAAATTTATTCATCTTCCTTTGCAATCAGGTAGTACTAGGATGTTAAAGTTAATGAATAGAAAATATACAAGAGAGGATTATATGAATAAAATTACAGCTATAAAGAATACTATAAAGGATTGTGGTATTTCAACAGATATTATAGCAGGATTTTGCTCAGAAACAATAGAAGATCACCAAGATACATTAAATATGATGCGTTGGGTTGGTTATGATTCTGCCTTTATGTTTAATTATTCTCAACGTTCTAATACTTTGGCAGCAAAAAAATATGAAGATGATATTGCATATGAAGAAAAGACACGAAGATTAGAAGAAATAATTGACCTTCAACGAAAATTATCTCTTGAAAGTAATCAAAAGGATGTTGGAAAGATTTTTGAAGTATTAATAGAAGGTGAAAGTAAACGTAGTAAAGAACAGTTATTTGGAAGAAATACTCAAAATAAAGTAATTATTTTTGATAGAAAAGATTTTAAAATAGGAGAATATGTACAAGTAAAAATTACTTCGTGTACTTCTGCTACTTTATTTGGAGAAACTATATAAATAATTTATTATTGTATTATGAGAACGAATATATACATATTGTTGTTAAGTTTGATTGTTATAATATTAACATCTTGTACATCACAGAAGAATTTAATATATTTTCAGACCGAGAATCAGGGTGCCTATAAGCATGCATATTCTGAGGGAAGCACAAACTTTTCTCCTAACTATTATTTGGCGAAAGAAGATATGTTGTATATAGATATTATAACTCACGATGAAGAAACTACAAGGATGTTTTCTTTAAAAGAGAATAGATACTCCCAATCAGATAATACAATATATTTGAATAGTTATGTTATAGATAAAAATGGAGAGATTAATTTACCTGTTGTTGGCAAGGTTAATTTAGAGGGTTTGACAGTAGAACAGGCTCAAAGTGCAATTCAGGGTAAAGTAGATAATTATGTTCAAGGAGCAGTTGTTAGTTGTAAAATGGTAAATTATAAAATATCTGTACTTGGAGAAGTAAATCGTCCAGGTACTTACACTTTTTATCAACCATGTGTTAGTTTGTTTGAACTTTTGGCCGTGGCAGGAGATTTGACTTATTATGGAAATAGAGAAAGAGTCAAAATAATTAGAAAAACAATATCAGAGGATATTATTTATACTGTAGATTTAAGAAATGTAGAAATTTTACAAGATAAAAATATGTATTTACAACCAGGAGATGTCGTGTATGTAGAGCCAAATAAAAATACAAAAGCATTATCTACTTTGAATATTCCTTTAACAACTATATCTAATTCCTTAGTAGTGCTTACATCTGTAATATCAATATTTTCGTGGATACTCTCATTAAATAAATAGTAAATAATTATGACCGAAGACAAACTTGGCAGAGAAGAAGTAAACTCCGTCAATATAATGGAGTTGTTATATAAGATGTTAGAAAAATGGCATTTGTTTGTAATAGCAATTGCTGTTGCAGTAATTGTGTGTATATTTATTACAAAATATTCAACTCCTTTGTATGAAGCCAAGACAACTTTACTGATAAAGAATAACAATAATATGATGTCTAATTTATCAGGTAATTTTGGTTTTAATTTTTATAATCAAGATATTGTTAATTTTCAAAATGAAATAGGTACTATACAATCTGTTTCAATGGTGAAAAGAACTATAAAATCGCTTGATTTATATGTTGATTATTTTCAAAAAAGCAGTTTTAAATATGAAGACATATATAAAGAATCTCCATTTGAAATCATATTAGATTATTATAATACTCAACCTACAGGAATACCCATTGATATAGAACTAATAGACAAGAATAAATGCCTTGTTTCTTATGAAGAACAAAAAAATGTTCCAGTGTATGATTATATACAAGATAAAGTATTGTCAGAATTTAGAGATGTTGCAACTTCCCGAACAATTATTAGATATGGGCAATGGTATATCAAAGATGGGATGAAGTTTAAAATACTTTTGAAGGATCCAAACAATTGGGAAGACAAACTCGCAAATATTAAATATAGATTCAAGATAAACGACATGGATGCATTAGCTAATACATTTAATTCTACTGAAATAGAACTAATAAATAAGGAATCGTCTATTATATCTATAAAATTTAAAAATGCCAATAAGAATAAAGCGACAGATTTTGTTAATAAATTGTGTGAAGTATATATCGATATGACATTTGAAGAGAAAAATCATTTGAATGTTGCAACAATTGACTTCGTAAACTCTCAGATAGATGCTATTACAGATTCTTTAACATTAGCGGAAGCGCGTAAAGAAGCTTTTCAACAAAACAACAATACATTTAATCTTACAACTGATGTAGAGTATTTATTTGAAAAGGCTAATGAATTTGAAACAAAAAGAGCAGAAGAAACTACAAAAAAAGCTTATTATGATTATTTGACCAATTATATAAATCAAACAGATTTAAACGATGGGCTTGTTGCCCCCTCTACAATGGGCGTAGACGATCCTTTATTAAGCAAATTAGTAGTATCATTAACAGATTTAATTCTTGAAAAACAAAGATTATCTACTACCCTTACCCCTCAGTCTCCTAAAATGAAAGAATTATTAGGACAAATGGAAACGGTTAGAAATCAAATAAAAGAAAGTTTAAAAAATATACAGGAAGTATCACAAATAAACGAGAACGAACTTAATAGGCAGCAACACGCTCTTCAATTAGAGATAGATCAATTGCCAACTACACATAGAAATATGATAAATATAGAACGTCAATTTAAATATAATGACGAAATATATAACTTCCTTTACACAAAAAGAGCCGAGGCAGAAATTGCAAAGAATGCAGCATTGCCAGATCATAAGGTAATAGATAAAGCTCGTTTTGCTACACAGGTTTATCCAAAGACAGCAACAAATTTTCTTTTGGCTTTAATAATAGGTATAGTTATTCCCGCTGCATATATTTTATTAAGATATTTTACAAAGAACACTATTGATAGTAAAGATGATCTTGAAAAACTTTCTTCTGCACCAATTATTGGATTTATACCAAACTTTTCCGCTGACTCCAATAGATTAGTAGTATTTGATAAACCAAGAAGTCAAATTTCTGAAACATTTAGATCGTTAAGAACTAATATAAAATATATTTTAGGCGAAGAAACAAATGAAGGTAAAATAATACTTATTACATCTTCTTTGCCAAATGAAGGTAAAAGTTTAATAAGTGTTAATGTAGCGTCTATATTTGCTATTTCAGGTAAAAAAACACTTTTGATAGGATATGATTTAAGAAAGCCTGCTCTTCATAAAATATTTGGATTAAATGCTACACATGGATTAACATCCTACATGGTAGGTCGCTATGAATTAGACGATGTTTTGCAAGCAACAGAGTTTAATAATTTTGACGTATTAGTAGCAGGTCCAGTTCCTCCGAATCCATCAGAATTGATAGATTCGGATAAAAATAGAGCATTGTTAAAAGAACTAAGAAAACGTTACGATTATATTATATTAGACACTCCCCCAGTTAATCTCATCGCAGATGCACAATGTTTGGCAAAAGAAAGTGACATCAATCTATTTGTAGTAAGATCAGAGCAAACAAATAAAGCAGCATTTAAAATATCACTTGCAGAATTGATAGATAGAAATGATGTAAAAGTTAATTTTGTATTCAATGACATTAAAACAGTTGCACAGAAATATGGATATGGAGCGAGATACGATAAAGGATATTATGGATATGGCTACGGATATGGTTATTTTGACAATGAACAAATAGAAAAGTAATGTTTAAAGTCTATGAAACATTATAATATACCTATTTTTATACCAGAATTAGCTTGTCCCAATAGATGTATATATTGTAACCAACGTCATATTTCTGGACAATTACAAGCAGTAAAGCCAGAAGAAATAGAACAAATTATAGAACAACATTTATCTACATTTATTCGTCCTTCTTTTGTAGAACTTGCTTTCTTTGGAGGTAGTTTTACAGGAATTGACGAAAAAGATATGATAACATATCTCAAAATAGTACAACCCTATATTGAAAAGGGTGAAGTAAAAAGCATAAGAATCTCCACTCGCCCTGATTACATAAATGAAAAAATTTTAGATATATTAAAACAATACAATGTTCGTGATATAGAATTAGGGGCTCAATCCTTAAATGAAGAAGTATTAGCTTTTGCCAAACGTGGTCACACTGTAAAAGATGTAGAAAATGCATCACGCCTTATAAAAGACTATGGCTTTTCACTTGGGCTTCAAATGATGATAGGATTACCCTTAGATTCAGTTGAAAGGTCCAAAGAAACAGCAAAAAAAATTTTAGAATTAGGAGCAAAAAGCACAAGAATATATCCCACCCTTGTGATAAATAACACAGATTTAGCAGATTTATATAAAGCTGGTAAATACAAAGCGATTTCTCTTGAAGAAGCAGTAGATTGGACAGCAGAGATATATAAGGTATTTTCACAAACAGACATAACAATCTTGCGAGTAGGTTTACATCCCTCAGAAGCACTAATAAAAGGAGAACAATTATTAGCAGGGCCCTTTCATGTATCATTCAAAGAACTTGTATTAACAAAACTTTGGCAAGAAAAATTAGCAAATATCCCCAATAACACAAAAACAATATCGGTTAATCCTAGAGAAATCAATTATGCAATAGGATATAATGGAGTAAACAGAAAGATTTTACAAGAAAAATTTCCATTTTTAAAATTTATTTCAGATTCAAACGTTCAAATAGGGACGTTTATAGCTCAAAATTAAGAATATTTTGCTGTTTGAAATAAAATGTCTAACTTTGCACACAATAAATAGGTTAGCAAACAATAAGAAATATATAAACAAATAAAAAATAATAGAATATGGAATTACCTTTTGCAGAATCGTGGAAGATTAAAATGGTAGAACCAATTAGAAAATCTACACGAGAAGAACGTGAACAATGGCTTAAAGAAGCAAAAAACAATGTTTTCATGCTTAAATCAGAACATGTATACATAGATTGTATTACAGACTCTGGTACAGGCTCAATGTCAGATCGTCAATGGGCAGCAATGATGATGGGAGACGAATCATACGCAGGAGCAAGTAGTTTCTTCCGCTTGAAAGATACTATCACTGCAATCACAGGATTTGAATATGTTATTCCAACACACCAAGGACGTGCAGCAGAAAACGTATTATTCTCTCACTTAGTAAAACAAGGAGATATTATACCTGGAAACTCTCACTTTGATACAACAAAAGGACACATTGAAAGCCGTAAAGCAACTGCATTAGATTGCACAATAGACGAAGCAAAAAACACACAATTGGAAATACCTTTCAAAGGGAACGTAGATCCAAAGAAATTGGAAAAAGCATTAGCAGAAAATGCAGATAAAATTCCTTTCATTATAGTTACAGTAACAAACAACACAGCAGGTGGCCAACCTGTTTCAATGCAAAACCTTCGCGAAGTAAGAGAAGTTGCTAACAAATATAACAAACCAGTTATACTTGACTCAGCACGTTTTGCAGAAAATGCTTACTTCATCAAAACTCGTGAAGAAGGATACGCAAACAAAACAATAAAAGAAATTGCAAAAGAAATGTTCTCATACGCAGACGGTATGACAATGTCAGCAAAGAAAGACGGTATCGTTAATATGGGAGGATTCATTGCAACTCGTAAAAAAGAATGGTATGAAGGAGCTAAATTATTCTGCATACCTTTTGAAGGATTCCTTACATACGGAGGTATGAACGGAAGAGATATGGACGCTTTAGCAGTAGGATTAGACGAAAACACAGAATTCGACAACCTTGATACACGTATCCGTCAAGTACAATACTTAGCAGCAAAATTAGACGAATACGGAATACCTTACCAACGCCCTGTTGGAGGACATGCAATCTTCGTAGATGCCGACAAAATCCTTACAAACGTACCAAAAGAAGAATTCCCTGCACAAACACTTACTTGTGAACTTTACTTAGAAGCAGGTATCCGTGGTTGCGAAATAGGATACATCTTAGCCGATAGAGATCCTATTACAAGAGAAAACCGTTTCGGAGGATTAGATTTCGTACGTTTATGTATACCAAGAAGAGTTTACACAAACAATCACATGGACGTTATAGCAGCTGCTTTAAAGAATGTTTACGATAGAAGAAACGAAATAACAAGAGGAGTAAAAATCACTTGGGAAGCAGAGTTGATGCGTCACTTTACAGTACAATTAGAAAGATTGTAAAAACAAAGAACAATAAAACAAAGAACGTCCCTTTTTAAATTAAGAAGGGACGTTTTTTTTTGTTTCTAAACATAAAAGTTTTATTTTTGTAGAAAAAAATAAAACAATGAATAAAAAGACACTTTACCTAATAGATGCAATGGCTGTAATATATAGAGCCTTTTACGCATTAAATAAAAATCCACGAATTACCACAAAAGGACTAAATGTTTCAGCAATTTTAGGATTTTGTAACACATTATTAGACATAATAAAACAATACAAACCCTCACATCTCGGAATAGCCTTTGACTTGCAAGGGCCAACATTTAGACACGTTCAATTTGAACAATACAAAGCTAATCGTCAAGCAATGCCTGAGGAAATAAAAGAATCCATACCATATATAAAAAACATAATTCAAGCAATGAACATACCTCTTCTTTGTAAAGAAGGTTATGAAGCAGATGACGTAATAGGCACTCTTGCAAAAAAAGCAGTAAATAAAGGTTATGAAGTTTTTATGGTAACGCCTGACAAAGACTATGCACAATTAGTAGAAGAAAATATTAAAATGTTAAAACTTGGAAGAGGTGCAAATCCAAACGAAATATGGGGAGTAGAAGAAGTATTACAACGCTTTGAAATCACAACACCCTCACAAGTAATAGACATATTAGGACTTTGGGGAGATTCTTCTGATAATATTCCTGGCGTTCCTTCAATAGGAGAAAAAAAAGCAAAACAACTAATCCAACAATTTTCAAGCATAGAAAACATATTAGAAAACACTTCTCAAATACAAAGCAATTCCATACGTAAAGCAATAGAAGAAAACAAAGACCTCGCAATACAAAGCAAACAATTAGCAACAATAATAACAGATGTGCCAATTGAACTAAACGAAGATGAATTAACACTCTCTCAACCAAAATTTGAGGCCTGCAATCAAATATTTAACGAATTAGAATTCAATACATTTGCAAAAAGATTCAACTCACACTACCAAAACACCTACACTCCTCCAACTGCAGATTTATTTACAACACCTACCTCAGAGCCTACACTTTTCAATCTTTCAACCTGCCCAACCTATAAAGACGTTCCACATACCTATACCATAATTCAAACCATAGAAGAATTAAAAGAAGTTGTAAACACATTGCTTCAAGAACCCCTTATAGCCTTTGATACCGAAACAACTGGTTTAGAAATAGACTGTCAATTATTAGGCATTTCTTTAGTCAGTCAATTAAAAAAAGGATTCTTTGTTTTAATTCCTCAAAACGAAGAATTAAAAAAACAATTCATAGAAACAATTAAACCACTCTTTGAAAACGAAACGATAGAAAAAGTAGCACACAATATAAAGTTTGATAAAAATGTCCTACTTAATTACGGAATACAAGTAAAAGGCAAAACCTTTGATACACTCTTAGCTCACTATCTTATAGATCCTGAATCACGTCATAAATTAGATATTTTAAGTGAAAAATACTTAGAATACACAATGATAGATTTTGAAACAGTATTTGGTAAAAACACAAAACCTCCATTTTCAATAGAAAAAATAAATCTTGAACTATTAACCGAATATGCCGTTGAAGACGCTGATATCACTTTTGCTCTAAAACCAATCTTAGAAGAAGAATTAAGAAAAAACAACCTATTAGAACTTTTCACTAACATAGAAATGCCACTTGTAGATGTACTACTTTCAATGGAAAGACAAGGAGTGAAAATAGACACTAATCAATTGCATAATTTTTCTCAATTGCTACAAGAACAAAAACAAGAATTAGAACAACGAATCTATCAATTAGCAGGTAGAGAATTTAACATTTCTTCTCCTAAACAATTAGGCACAATACTCTTTGATGAATTACAAATCTCATCAGACAAAAAAATCAAAAAAACACAAACAAAACAATACTCAACCTCAGAAGACGTATTGCAAAAACTAATAAACTACCACCCAATCATACCACTTATATTAGAATATCGCTCACTCACCAAACTAAAAAGTACATATGTAGATGTACTTCCTGAAATAGTAAATCAAAAAACAGGTAAAATCCATACCAATTACAAACAAGCTACAACTTCAACAGGTCGTTTAGCCTCAGAAAACCCTAATTTACAAAACATACCTATAAGAACAGAATTAGGCAAACAAATACGCTCATGTTTCATTCCACAAGATGAAGAACACACTCTTTTAGCAGCCGATTATTCTCAAATAGAATTAAGAATAATAGCCTCACTTAGCAAAGATAACGCTTTATGTCAAGCCTTTCAGTCAAGAGAAGATATACACCTTTCCACCGCCTCACGAATTTATATGCTACCATCAGAAGAAATAACCTCAGAGATGAGACGCAATGCGAAAAGTGTAAACTTTGGAATCATATATGGAATATCAGCATTCGGTCTATCAGAGCAACTACACATATCAAGAAAAGAAGCACAACAACTAATAGAACAATACTTTGCATCATACCCACAAATAAAACAATACATTACAACTTGTATAGAAACAGCAACTACAAGAGGTTATGCAGAAAGCATCTGCGGACGAAGACGCTATTTGCCAGACTTAAATTCGGCAAATGCAAATCTAAGAAACTTTGCACAACGCAACGCAGTCAATATGCCAATACAAGCAAGCAGTGCCGATATGATAAAAATAGCAATGATAAATATTCACAAAGAATTTGAAAAACAATCTTTGCGTTCCAAGATGATACTCCAAGTTCACGATGAATTAGTCTTTGATGTATATAAGCCAGAAATTGAAATGGTTAAAACAATAGTAACACAACAGATGCTTAACGCTTTACAATTAGAAGTGCCTATTGAAGTGAGCATAAATTACGGAGAAAATTGGTTAATAGCACACTAATAAAAATAAAGAATAATTTTGTGGAACACAATAAAAATATTATTTTCGCAGATTCAAACAAAAAATAGAATAACATTAAACAAAAATAAGAAATGAAGAAAAAATTATTGTCAATTCTTGCATTAGGAGCGATTTTATTCACTTCATGCGGAACAAAAGAAGGAAAACAAGAAACAAACAATTCAGCAATGCAAAAAAAAGTAGATGAATTTGCAATGGTTCAATTAACCACAGACGTCAATAAATTAAATGACAAAGAAAAACAACTTATCAATATTTTCTTTGACATTGCCGAAATTATGGACGAATTATTCTGGTTGCAATCATACGGAGATAAAGCCGACATGGAAAAAATCCAAGATCCAGCAACAAGAGATTTTGCATTAATTAACTATGGCCCTTGGGAAAGACTTGATGGCATGCGTCCATTTGTAAGCGGATACGGAGAAAAACCACTTGGAGCAAATTTCTATCCAAAAGATATGACAAAAGAAGAATACGAAGCACTTGAAGATGAAAATAAAGGAAGTCTTTATACAGTAATTCGTAGAGACAAAGACGGCAAATTGCAAGTTAAATGGTATAGAGAAGAATACAAAAAACAAATAGATAAAGTTTGTGCTTTATTAGACAAAGCAATTCCTTTGGCAGAAGATGCAGGATTAAAGAAATACTTAGAAGAACGTAAAAAAGCCTTCCAAACAGATGATTATTTCGCATCAGATATGGCTTGGATGGATATGAAAAGCAGTCATTTAGATTTCGTTGTAGGTCCAATAGAAAATTATGAAGACCGTTTATTTGGAGCAAAAGCGGCATACGAAGCATTTATTTTAGTAAAAGATGAAGAAGAAAGTGCAAAACTTGCAAAATTTACTGCAATGCTTCCTCAACTTCAAAAAGAATTACCTTGCGATCCTAAATTCAAACAAGAAGTTCCAGGAACAGAATCAGATCTTAACGTATATGACGTAATATTCTATGCAGGAGATTGTAATTCTGGTAGCAAAACAATCGCAATCAATCTTCCAAATGACGAAAGAGTACAATTAGCAAAAGGAGCAAGACGTCTTCAATTAAAAAATGCAATGAAAGCAAAATTTGATAAGATACTTTACCCTATTGCAGAAAACATATTATCACAAGAACAATTAGCAAAAGTAAAATTTGACGCATTTTTCTACAACGTAACCTTCCATGAAGTAGCTCACGGCTTAGGAATCAAAAACACAATCAACGGAAAAGGAGGTGTAAGACAAGCCTTAGGAAATCAATACTCATCATGGGAAGAAGCAAAAGCAGATATTTTAGGATTGTATATGGTTTGCTCATTGATAGACAAGGGAGAAATCACTTCAATCACAAAAGAAGATGCAGTAACTACATTTATAGCAGGAATTTTGCGTTCAGTGCGTTTCGGAGCTGCTTCTGCACACGGAGTAGCAAATATGATGTGTTTCAATTTCTTTGAAGACAACAAAGCATTCACTAAAAACCAAGAAGGAATCTATACAATAGATTACGCAAATGCTTTTAAAGCGATTAACTCTTGGGCTGCAAAAATATTAGAAGTAGAAGGTACAGGTGATATTGAAGGAGCAAAAGCATATTCTGAAAAGAATGGTCAAATACGTCCTAGCCTTCAAGAAACACTTGACGTAATAAACGGAAAGAACATTCCAAAAGACATAAGATACGAACAAGGTAAAAAAGTATTAGGGCTATAAAAAATGAATATAGCAGTATTAGGAAGTGGTAGTTGGGCAACTGCGATAGTTAAAATCGCAACTCAAAACCATAACGTAGTACATTGGTGGGTAAGAGAAAACGAAATAGTAGAGGGAGTTCGTCAATACGGACGAAACCCTCTCTTTTTGCGTTCTTGTCAGTTGGATACAAGCAAAATAGAAATTACAACAGATATCAAAAAAGTAGTTTACTCAACCGATACCATAGTTTTAGTAATTCCTTCCGCATTTGTAGAAAAATCATTACAAGATTTAACTCCATCGGATTTTGAAAACAAAACTATAATCAGTGCTACAAAAGGAATCATTCCCTCAACTAATCAAATAGTTGCTGATTATCTTCAAACCCAATTCAAGATAGAATTAGAGCAACAAGCCGTTCTTAGCGGCCCTTCTCACGCAGAAGAAATTGCACAAGACGGAATGACGTATTTAACCATAGGGGCACATAGTCAATCTCTTGCTCAACAACTTGCAAATAGGTTTGCATGCAGATTTGTCAAAACAAGAACTTCCACCGACATAAGAGGAATTGAATATTCGGCAGTATTAAAGAACATATATGCACTTACAGCTGGCATTTGCAAAGGAGCAGGTTATGGAGACAACTTTATATCGGTTTTAATTTCAAATGCCGCACAAGAAATGCAAAGATTTTTAAGTGTTGTAGCTAAAAACGAAATGCGAGATACTAATAACTTTGTTTATTTAGGCGATTTGTTGGTAACAGCATATTCACAACATTCTCGCAATCGCACTTTCGGACAAATGATAGGACAAGGTTATACAGTTAAGTCTGCACAATTGGAAATGTCAATGATAGCCGAAGGATACTATGCAACCGATTGCATTCATAAAACCAATGCAAATTTGAAAGTAAATATGCCAATAGCAGATTTTGCTTATAAGATACTTTATCAAGGAGCTCCTTTAAATCAAGAATTACAGCAATTAAGTAACACGTTCAAATAGAGTAGTTTAAAAACTCTTTGATTTTTTCAAAAAAAGCAAAGAAATAATTTTTAAAAACAATGATTTTTTTAAATATTTCTTTGTTTTTTTTGTACCTTTCTTCATTTATGTTACTTTTGTATACACTTTGATATTTTTACTAAATAAATTTAAGTAATGAAAAGAAGTTTTTTAGTCATTGTTTTAGCATTTTGTTTTTTTATTCCAAAATATTCTTTTGCAGAAAAGAATGAAAAGCTAATTGTTTTTTACTTTTCTATTGCAGACTCTACTACCTTTTCTACTAATGAAAGGGTTGCAGATATCTTCTTAAAAATAGGAGATAAACAATGGTTTGAAGAAACAATTTTTGTAGGAGATAAATTAACTATTTGTAATAGTTTTCCTAATGATTCCCTTATTAGTTTACAAATAAAAACATATAGAGGTTTTGTTTGCGAGATTAGAAATGGGGAAGAAAAATTAAAAACTACTTTTACAAAAAAAGTAATTGAGATAAAAGATACTGTGTTTATTGATTTAAAAATAGATGAAAGCAATACATATCAATATCTTTATTATTCGTTAGATAAAAAGACTAAAAAGCCTTATCGTATTCCTGCTTTGGCTCAAACTTCTGAGGGAACTTTGCTTGCAGTGAGCGATCACAGACCTTGTTGGGCAGATATTGGATTTGGGGAGGTTGATTTAAAGATTAGAACTTCAAAAGATTATAAAAATTGGAGCGAAGAAAGATTTATTGCAGACGGAATGGGAGGAGAGAAAAATGTGTTTGAGACTGGTTTTGGTGATGTCGCAATTGTGGCAGATAGAGAAAGCGATGAGGTTTTGATAATGTGCGTTGCAGGAAGACAAGCCTTTTCTTCTGCAACTAAGGACAATCATAATTTTATGGCAAGAATAAGAAGTAAAGATGGTGGTAAATCTTGGGAAAAAGCAGAAGATGTTACTTCTATGTTTATGAATGTGAAAGGAAAGTATAATCCGATATTACCAGAGGTTTATAGTATGTTTTTTGCATCTGGGAGGATTTTGCAATCCAAGATTTTTAAGGCGAAGAATAGTAAATACTATCGTCTTTATGCTTCTTTATTAACAAATAGTGCTAATGGACATGACAATTATGTTGTTTACTCTGATGATTTTGGTCAGTCATGGAATCTTTTAGGTGATATTTGTGTAAAAGGTGGTGATGAAGCCAAGGTAGAAGAGTTAAACGATGGCTCTATTGTTGTTAGTAGCAGAAAATCTCACGGACGTTTTTTCAATATCTTTACGTTTACAGATGTTGAAACGGCAAAAGGTTATTGGCAAACAGCGGTTTGTAGTAATGAAGTGAATGGAGGTATTTCTGTTGGGGCAAACTCTTGTAATGGAGAGTTGTTAAAGGTAAGGGTAATAAACAATCAAACTAATAAAGAATGCGATTTGCTTTTGCAGTCATTACCGACGGGAAATAATCGTAAGAATGTTACAATATTTTTTAAGGAATTAGATAACAATAAGCAATATACTCCTATCACATTAGCAGAAAATTGGTCAAAAGGTTTACAAGTGAGCGATAGACTTTCTGCTTATTCTACTATGATTTTGCAAAACGATAATAGGGTGGGATTTCTTTTTGAAGAGGAACCGAATGATTATTGCATAGTTTATACTTCTTTTACAATTGAGCAGATAACTAATGGTCTATATAGAGTAGATTAAAAAAAATGTGTATCTTTGCCGTGAAAAATAAAATTTTATAGAGATGAAGAAGGTTTATTGGAAAGGAATTTTTATTGTTTTTCTAACTATATTTTCATTTTCTTTCTTTTCTTGCGTAGAAGATGGAATAAAATATGATGCAACAGATTGGGAAGGTAGATGGAAAATAAATGAAGAGATTGTTTTCCCTAAATCAACAAAAGCTTCTTATGTTGGAGATATAAGAAAAGTTGATGAAAGTAATATAATTATTGGTGGAGAGTTGTTTGGCTTAAATTCTTCTTGTGAAATTGCTGCAAAGGTTAGTTCTAAAACTGCAACTTTTGACCAAATGGTTAGTGGAATGTATCGTTTAGTAGGTTCTGCTGCATTAGATGGAGATTCTATTACATTTAAGTTTGATATAAAAGTAGATGATAAATCAAAAGGTTATACAAGAACAGCAGTTAAGTTATAAATAAGTTATATATTATGAGCGAAGAATCAAAAAAATTGCTACAAGAAGCTAATGCTTCAATGACAGATGCGGTTTCTCATTTGGAGAAATCTTTGGAAAAGTTACGTGCAGGTAAGGCAAATCCTGCTATGTTAGCCGGAGTAAAAATTGATTATTATGGAACTCCTACTCCAATAGAAAATGTTGGAAACATAAGTACTCCTGACCCAAAGCAAATTGTTATTCAACCTTGGGAAAAATCTCTTTTACATCCTATTGATAAAGCTATATTAGCTGCAAATTTAGGATTTACACCAAAGGTTGAAGCCGATGTTGTAAGAATTGTTTTACCTCCTGTGACAGAAGAAAGAAGAAAAGACCTTTGTAAAAAAGCAAAAGCAGAAGGCGAAACAGCAAAGGTTAGCATAAGAAATGTAAGAAGAAATATTCTTGAAAAAGTTAAAAAACTTAAAGACGCAGGTGTGCCTGAGGACGAAATAAAGTCTGTGGAAAAAGAAATGCAAGATGTAACTGATAAGTTCATCAAGAATACTGATTCTGTTATAGCAGCAAAGGAAAAAGAAATAATGTCAATTTAGTTTTTTTCTTGGAGCCAAAGAAGTATTTTTTATAAAAACTTCTTTGGCTTTGTTGTTTTTTTTAATTTTATTCATACATTTGCATTGCAAATATCAGTGTTATGGAAGGTACAGATAAAAAAATCATGCGTTATTCTGATGAGGAATTGCAAGAGTTTAAAGCGATTATTTTAGAAAAATTAGCAAAAGCTAAAGAAAATCTTGAAACATTGACAGAGGCTTTTGCAAACAATGCTTCTGAGGCGAGTGATACAGCTCCTACTTTTAAGGTATTGGAAGAGGGCGCAAGCATTAGAAGCAAGGAAGATAATGCAAACTTGGCTGCGCGTCAGCAGAAATTTATTAAAGATTTGGAAGCAGCTCTCATAAGAATTGAAAACAAAACTTATGGAGTATGTAGAGTAACAGGAAAATTGATTCCTAAGGAAAGATTACGTATTGTTCCTCATGCAACTATGAGTGTTGAGGCGAAGTTAATGCAAAATAAAAAATAGAGTTTTGTGAAAAAACCTCTTATTGTAATATTTATAATTCTTCTAATAGACCAAATAGTTAAATTTTGGATAAAGTTGAATTTTACCCTCGGAGAAGAATTATTTCTTATAGGTGATTGGTGCAGATTACATTTTATAGAAAATGAGGGTATGGCTTTTGGCATGTCTTTTGGAGAAGAAATAGGTAAGCTTATTCTTACTTTATTTAGGGTTGTTGCGGCTACCTTGATTTTTTTCTATCTTAGAAAGCTTGTTATTAAGAAAGAGAATAAATTAGTTATTTATGCCTTTACTTTAATTTTTGCAGGGGCAGTAGGTAATATAATAGACTCTTTATTTTATGGACTTATCTTTTCGGAAAGTACATTTTTTACAACGGCACAATTGTTTCCAGAAGCAGGAGGTTATGCTCCGCTTTGTTTAGGGAAGGTTGTGGATATGTTTTATTTCCCTTTGATTGATACAACTCTTCCACAATGGATTCCTTTTGTTGGAGGAAATCATTTTGAATTCTTTAATGCTATTTTCAACGTGGCAGATATTGCAATTACAGTGGGAGTAGGGTTGTTAGTTGTATCTGTTTTCATGCTTAATAATAAAAATAAAACTATTTCGTTGGAAGAAATAGAAGAAAATACTAATAAATAACTACGATAATTCAGTGGAATATCTTATAATCTTAGCGTTAATTGTCATTAATGGACTATTTTCAATGTCCGAGGCAGCAGTTGTTTCATCAAGAAAGTCAAAACTTGATGCTGATTCTAAAAAAGGTAACAAGACTTCAAAAAGAATATTAGAAGTAGCAGAGAGCCCTGATAATTTTCTCTCAACAGTTCAAATTGCAATTACTGCAATAGGGCTTGTAACTGGTATGTACACAGGGGATAATTTGATAAAACCTTTTGCAGACTTAATTAGTAAAATAGGACTTGAAGTTGAATATTCTGAAATTATTGCAAGAGTTGTTGTAGTACTTGTAATAACATATGTAACATTAGTAATTGGAGAATTATTCCCTAAAAAGATTGCATTGAATAATCCAGAAAAAATAGCAAGTGTTATTATTTCTCCAATGAATTTTCTTAAAAAATTATTTTATCCTCTCGTTTGGTTACTTTCTATTTCTACACAAGGTTTGATGTCTTTGTTTGGAATAGAGAAAAAGAAGAATACTGCCTCAGAAGAAGAAATTAAGGCAATTGTTAGTGAGAGTACTGAAGATGGTGAAGTAGAAGAGGTGGAAAAAGAAATAGTTGAGAGAGTGTTTTCTTTGGGAGATAGAGATGTTGCTTCTCTTATGACGCATAGAACAGAGTTTGTGTGGTTAGATGCTAATGATAACTTGGAATCTGTCAAAGCAAAATTATCTCAACATATACATTACATATATCCTGTTGCAGATAAAACTCTTGATAATATCGTTGGTGTAGTTTATTTGAAAGATTTATTCAATAAATTAGATACTTTCAATAGTGTTAAAGAAATAATGAGAGAACCTCAATACTTACATGAAAGTATAAGTGTTTATGACGCATTAGAAACTTTTAAAGAAAATAAAATACATTACGCTCTTGTCATTGACGAGTTTGGAATGGTTGTCGGAATGGTAACAATGAATAATATTTTAGAATCATTAGTGGGAAATGCCTCTGAACTCGAAACAGAAGATGATGAAGATGAATTTATTGAAAGGGAAGATGGTACATTTTTAGTTGGTGGACAATATTCTTTTTATGATTTCCTTAGTCATTTTGACTTAGAAGATCTTTATCAAGACAATGATTTTAATACATTAGGAGGTTTAATTCTTGAACAAACGGGGACTATTCCAAAAGTTAGCGAAAAAATAATGTGGGATAGATTTATCTTTGAAGTTGTAGACTTAGATTCTACAAGAATTGATAAGATTTTAGTTAGTATTAACCCTGAAAAACTACCTAAAAACAACGAAGATTAGAAAAAAACATTGAAAAAATGTTATTTTTTTGTTTAAAAAATTGGATTTCAAAAATAACATTGTAACTTTGCAAGTTCATAAGAGTAAAATAATTTAAAGTAAATAATTAATAACAATAAATTTAAAAAGAACGCTATGAAAAAAGTATTTGCTTATTTGTCGATAGTTGTAGTATTGACATTAGGTTTATCAAACAATGTTTTTGCTCAAGATGCAGCGAAAACTGAAACTGAAACTGAAACTGTTTCTGCTACAGAATCAGTAACATCAACAGACACTGCAGTTGCAGCAGAAGAACCAGCTGCTCCAGTTGCAGAAGAAAAATCTTTCCACCAAGCATTGAAAACAAAATACATTGAAGGTGGTGTTGGTTGGATGACTCCAATCCTTATTTGTTTAATTTTAGGTTTGGCATTAGTTATCGAACGTATTCTTTACCTTAACCTTGCTACAACAAATGCAGACAAATTATTGCAAAAGGTTGAAGAAAACATCGTTGCAGGTAATGTAGAAGGAGCAAAAGACGTTTGCCGTAACACAAGAGGACCAGTTGCTTCTATCTTCTTTCAAGGATTATCAAGATTAGATAATGGTTTAGAAGATGTAGAAAAATCATTAACTTCTTACGGTGGAGTTCAAATGGCAAGATTAGAAAACAACATGGTTTGGATTTCATTGTTTATTGCTATTGCACCTTCATTCGGATTCTTAGGAACAGTTATTGGTATGGTTCAAGCATTCGATGACATTGAAAAAGCAGGTGATATTTCTCCAACAGTTGTTGCAGGAGGTATGAAAGTTGCCCTTTTGACAACAGTATTCGGTTTGATTACAGCTTTGATTCTTCAAATTTGCTACAACTACCTATTATCTAAAATAGAAGGTTTAGTTGCAACAATGGAAGACTCTTCTATAACTTTCATGGACATCTTGGTTAAAAATAGTAAGAAGTAATTTTCTTTAACGAAAAGGATAGTTCTTTTTAGGATAAGGACTGAAATTAGTAATTACTTTATAAACCAAGGAGGAAAAATGAAAAAAGATTATAGAAAAATATATTGGACTATCGCTCTAATATGGGGAGTTATAGCTTCAATTTGTGCAGTTGCTTACGCACTATTATTTGACAAAGATGCTCCAATAGACGGACAATCATCAGCAATGGCAGTATGGAACGTTGCATATTGGTCAGTTATAACATTACTTGGAGCAAGTTTATTAGTAGCAATAGTATTTGCACTTGCGCAAGTTATAAAAGGATTAAAAGAAGATCCAAAAAAACAAATGGGTATCATTATAGCAGTTGTCGCTTTAATAGTAGTATTTGTTGCTTCTTACTTACTTTCTTCAGGAACAGACGTACCACAAGAAGTATTTGAAAAAACAGGTTCAGACTATTCAAGCTCTAAATTGATAGGTGCTTGTATGTATACCGTATATATCTTATTTGGCGGAGTTTTAGTATCTGTTTTATTTGCAGAGATTTCTAAAAAAATAAAATAGTTAATTATGGCAAGAAATAAGAAAAAGTTACCAGGTCTTAACGCTTCGTCTATGTCGGACATATCGTTTTTGCTATTGACCTTTTTCTTGTTGGTTTCTTCAATCAATACAGATATGGGTATTCAAAGACGTTTGCCACCGCCATCAGACCCTAACGTTAAACCGCCAGATATTCACAGAAGAAATACTTTCGTAGTATTGGTAAATAAGGACGATAAATTACTTTTCAATAATGAATTAGGTGATATTACAGCACTTAAAGACAGAGCAAAAGAGTTTTTAGCGAACCCTGATAACTTACCAAACTTACCAGAAAAGCAAACAAGAAATATTCCTTTATTAGGAGATGTAGAAGTTTCTAAGGGAGTTATTTCATTGCAAAATGATAGAGGTACATCATACGAAATGTATTTGATGGTGCAAAATGAATTAACAGCTGCTGTAAACGAATTGAGAGATGAAATGTCAAAAGCACGATTTGGAAGAGCATACATAGATGCTACACAATCACAAAGAGAAGCGATTGACAAAGCAATTCCGATTGCGATTTCAGAAGCAGAACCTAAAAACATAGGAGGAAGTAAATAATGGCAAAGTTTAAACAAAAAGGCTCATCGGAAACTCCGGAACTGAACATGGGTTCAATGTCTGACATCATCTTCATGTTGATATTCTTCTTTATGGTGATTACAACAATGAGAGAAAGCTCTCTAATGGTAAAAGTAACAGTTCCACAAGCATCTGAAATCCAAAAATTGGAAAAGAAATCGTTGGTAAGTTACATATACATAGGAGTGCCAATTGAAGAAAGAAAATTCGGTTCAGCTACTCGTTTTCAATTAAACGATCAATTCGGAGAAATAAGTGATATAGCTACTTTCATAGAATCAGAAAGAGCAGCAAGAGATGAAGCAGATAAACCATTCTTAACAACAACTATCAAATGCGATAAAGAAGTTAAGATGGGAGATGTAACAGACGTAAAACAAGAACTAAGAAAAGTTGGAGCATTACGTATAATGTACGCAGCATCACGAAGAGTTAAAGACACTTATTAAACATTTCGATTAAATAAAATCAAAAAAGAGTTGTTCAAAGCGAGCAACTCTTTTTTTTATATGTGTAATAAAATTTTTAGCATAAATAGCAGATGAATTAGAAAGTCCTTTGGATACTTCATCGGCTTAGCAAGGGAGTGAAAATTAACACTTTATTCTTATTCTGCACAAAATATTTCATTTTTTTCTTGACTCGTCCCTAAGAGTATGTATTAACTTTGCATTCGCTAGCAGATAAATCGTACGAAAATGAGTAAAAAAACGAAATTAAAAATCGGAGAGTTTTCAAAAATGATGCAGGTAACGGTGAAGACTTTGCGTTATTATGAGCAGAAAGGATTGCTTTTACCCTATGAAGTGGACGAATGGACAGGTTATCGTTATTATAGCATATATCAAATGCAACGACTTAATATCATTCGTGGGTTGCAACAACAGGGATTCACGCTTGAAGAAATCAAAGAGTTGTTAGAAGATAGAGAACAGATGCCAAGCATTGATCAATTAACACAAAAAATAGAAGAAACAGAACATCAACTACAACTATTGATAAAACGCCGTAGCCAACTGCTCAAATGGTTAGACTCTCACAAACAAATTAAGACAATGGAAAAAGTAAACATTCAATCTTTGCCCGAAATTATTGTGGCAAGCCATAGAGAAATCATTCCAAACTATGATGCCTTAGGAGCATTGTGCGTAAATAAAATTGGACCCGAGATGCAACTGGATGCAAGTGCCCTCCTCCCGGATACTGTTTTAAAAATAATTTATAAAAAGCATAAAACAATTGAAAAACATTGTAATTTTGCGTTGTTATGGAGTTTAAATGCAAAGAATTTTCGTTGAATCATACGCTTTCTTCAATGAAAGTAGGCACAGATGCTATACTTCTTTCTTCGCTTGCAGAGAGAAATCACAAAAAACATATACTTGAAATTGGCACAGGTTGCGGAATCATTTCTCTTGCAATGGCTCAGTTGAACAAAACAGCAAAAATCACATCTATTGACATAGATGAAGAATCAATAAAGCAAGCAAAGGACAATTTTCAAAAAAGTAAATGGGCAGATAGATTGTTTGCAAAACAAATCTCTTTACAAGATTTTGCTGAAATAAAAGAAGAACAAACAAAATACGACTTTATCATTTCTAATCCTCCATATTTTGTAAATTCTTTGCAGGCTAACACAGCTAAACGCACCTTTGCACGACATACCGACAAACTTCCTTTTTCTGACTTTGTAAATTGTAGCCTAAAACTTGCAACTCCTGATGCTAAGATATGCGTTATACTTCCTACTTTGCAGAGCAATGAACTCACATCTTTGTTTGAACAAAAGCAAGTAAGAGTTGAAACCCAAATAAACATATATTCAAAACCCTCAAAGCCGATAGAGAGAATTATAAGAACATATTCGCTTTTTCCAACAAAGCAAACAGAAATAAAAAATGTCTTTATACGAGAAGAAAACGGAGAATATTCCTCTCAATACAAAGACATCGTTAGCGACATTCTGCTTTAAAACTCAAAAATTAAAAGCGGAATCTAATTCCAAAGCGTCTTGTGTTGTCGTTTTTATATTCTGGCAAAACATTAAAGAAGAAATCCAATCCGTTAAAGCCGAAAGATAATTCTAATTTCCAAGGATTATAGTCTGTAATTTTGTTTGAGTTGAAGTTTAGTTTGTTTTCTGGCGTTATATTAAAGTCCCAAAGAAAACTTTTTAAAGTTCTACCAAATGTTACTTCAAACTCACAAAAAAAATAGTTGTTTAATCTTAATCTATACCTTGTAAATAGTAGTAAATTGCGATCTACAATAAATTGTGCATTGTTTTGAAGATGCAAATCACTTGATAGTAGTTGCAATTTATTGTTTAGGCATTCTACATCGTTGTTTAAATATTTAAAATCCCAAGTATATTTTAAACCGACAAAAAGTTTGTTGCTTTTTTTAGTAGTATGCAAATATTGAAGGGTAAAAAAATTAGAATTATGACTAATTAGAGAAGAGTAAGGGCTGTTGTATTGTTTTGTATTAAAATTCAAATTAGTTGAACTTAACAAAGCCCATAGTAATTCTATCTTATCACCCTCTTTTTCCTTAATTTCTTGCTTTGTGTCTTTGATTGAATCAAATTGACTACTCAAAAACACTTCTTCTTTGGACGAATAAAGTGTTATTTTAACATCTTGTGGCAAGGAGTCTGTCATTATCGTCAGTGTTTTGTCTTCAAAAACACATATATTACTAAAAACAATATTGCTATCTTTCGTAGAAATTTCTAAAACGTCTGTTTCGCTCCTCACTAAATTAAGATTGCTTTTTGCAGTCAAAGTCAATTTGTTGTAATCCTTCTCAATAGGTTGAGAAAACAAATAAATCTTTTCGTTTTGTGCTAAAATTATCCCTGAAATAAGGATAAAAAAACTAAATAATGCTGTCTTTTTCATATAAATCTAATTTTTATCTTTTTGAAAAATCTATTAAAAATAATTCTTTCTTTTCTCGTCTGGCGTAATCAAAAGAAAAATTTAAGTTATTCTTTTTTTCCTCTTTATAGCAAATCAATTTATCGGTTTCAATCCTTACAATCTTTGGCTCAATTACCTTTTCTTCTTTCATAATCATTTCTTGCTTTGGCTCAGGCTCAATAATCGTGCTATCTTGTTCAATAATAATTTCTTCTTCTATTGTTTGAGGGATTTCAATTGGCGTAATTTTCTTTTTTTCTCTTACAATAGGCTCGCTTTTCTTTGCAGGAATTGTCTCTTGTTTTTTTTCAACAATATTTTTTGCAATAGGCTTATTTTCGATAATAGTTTCGCTATTGTCAATAGGAGAGTAAGTAAACCAAACTATACAAAAACAAGCAGCAATTGAGGAAATAGACGACCAAAACACAATAGATTTTTTCCTCTTACTTTGTTTTGCCTTTTCTTCTATTGCAGAAAAAATCTTTTCTTGTCTTTCAATATTTTTTTGATGTTGTTTTATAGAAGCAAACAACTCAATCAATTCTTTATCTTCTTTTTTCATAACTTAGATTTTTGTTTTACTTATTAAATCTCTCAATTTTGAATATGCACGAGAAAGACTTGTGCGAATATTTCCCTCACTCATTCCTGTTTCTTTTGAAATTTCTCTTATTCTTTTATTGTTAAAATATTTTTGACGCAATAACTCTTGTTGGTTTTCGGGAAGTTGATTTATTAGTTTAAGGAGTCTATTATATCTTTCTTCACTATCTTCATTAAATTCTTCATAATTCAAATTCATAATCTCCTCTTCTAAGACCTCTTTTTTTGTTTTTCTCAAATAATCCACACACTTACATTTGCAAATGTGTACAAGAAAAGCCTCAATATTATCAATAGTATTTATTTTCTCTCGTTTTTCCCAAAGAAAACAAAAAACTTCCTGCACAATATCCTCACTTGCAAAATCATTTCTTAGAATAGAATTTGCAAAAGCGTGTAATTTAGGTTGATAAGTAGTAATTATTTTTTTAAATTCTTCAATCTTCATTTTAAAAATTGTGCTTTCAAAAAGTAGTCGTTTTACTTAGAAAAATGTTACACAAAGATAAAGAAAAAAAGTCTTTGATTTTTTGAAAAAAAGCAAAGAAAAAAATAAAAAAAGCAAAGAAAAAATTTTTAAAATCAAAGAGTTTTTTTTCTTTTTGTAACTTTGCAAAATATTATATGAAATTATGACAAAGAATAAAGTAGAAATAATGTCCCCAGTGGGTTCTTATGAAGCTCTTTATGCAGCAATAGAAGCAGGAGCCGATAGTGTATATTTTGGAGTTGAAGGATTAAATATGCGTTCTCGCTCTGCAAATAATTTTACGATAGAAGACTTAAAAAATATTGCAGACATTGCAAGTCAAAATGGCGTAAAGACCTATTTAACCTTGAATACTATTGTATATGACAGCGAATTAGGTTATATGCAAGAGATTTTAAATACTGCAAAGCAAAGTGGAGTTTCAGCAGTCATAGCAGCAGATTTGGCAGTCATTAGTTATGCTCGCTCAATCAACTTAGAGGTGCATCTTTCTACACAATGCAACATAACAAACCGTGAGGCAGTGAAATTTTTCTCACAATTTGCAGACGTAATCGTTACCGCACGAGAACTTTCTCTTGACAAAGTTAAAGATATTACTACTTGGATAAGAGAAAACAACATAAAAGGTCCGAGTGGTCGCACATTGGAAATAGAATGCTTTGTACATGGAGCCTTATGTATGGCAGTTAGTGGAAAATGCTATATTTCATTAGACAATGCTAATCAATCGGCAAATAGAGGTGCTTGTTTACAATTCTGTCGCCGTCCTTACAAGGTTACAGACTTAGATGGAGGCACAGAACTTATGATAGACAATCAATATATCATGTCTCCAAAAGATTTAAAGACCTTAAACTTTTTAGATAAGGTGCTTGACGCAGGCGTAAGAGTGTTAAAAATTGAGGGAAGAGGCAGAAGCCCTGAATATGTCAAAGTTGTAACACGAGTATATAAGGAAGCATCGCAAGCATGGCTTAATGGAGAATGGAGCGAAGATAAATTAGAAAAATGGAACGAAGACTTAAAGAAAGTTTACAATAGAGGATTTTGGGACGGCTATTACTTGGGACAAAGAGTTGGCGAGTGGACAAAGAAATATGGCTCACAAGCAACTACAAAGAAGACTTTCATCGGTACAGTTACTAATTACTTTAAGAATATCTCTGTTGCAGAAATAAAAATTGAGACAGGAGAATTGAAAGTTGGTGATAACATCTACATAATGGGTACTACAACAGGAGTATATGAAGACACAGTAGAAGAAATCAGAGTAGATTTAAAGCCAACCGAAAAAACAGTCAAAGGAGAGTTTTGTTCAATTGCAACAAAAGGCGTTGTAAGACGTGGCGACAAACTATATTTGGTTGAAAGCACAGGAATATGCTAAAAAAGTTTAATTATCATTCTCATTCTCTTTTCTGTGATGGAAAAGATTCAATGGAAGATATGGTTTTATCCTCTATTGAAAGAGGATTGCATTACTTTGGATTTTCATCTCATTCACCTCTTTGTTTTGAAAGCAAGGTTGCTTTGAAAAAAGAAAGAGTTGAAGAATATCTTTCGCAAGCTCGTTTTCTAAAAGAGAAATATCAAGATAAAATTAAGCTTTTCACCTCAATGGAATTTGACTATATTACTTCTATGCAAGAGAATATAAGACAAATGTCAAAGGATTATGGATTGGATTACTTTATTGGTTCGGTGCATTTTGTGAAAGGAAAGTCTAATGATAAGGTTTGGTTTATTGACGGAAGCGATAGAGAGGTTTATGACAAAGGTTTAGAGGAGGTTTTCTCTGGAAACATAAGAGAAGGCGTTGAGGCGTATTTTCAACAAGTGCTAAATATGATAAAAACTCAAAGGCCTGATGTCGTAGGACACTTTGACAAAATAAAAATGCACAATAAAGAAAGATTTTTTTCACAAAAAGATAAATGGTTTGAGGATTTTATGATGGAGTGTCTTTTGGCTATGAAAGAAAGTGGCTCAATTTGTGAAATAAATACAAGAGGTCTTTACAAAAAACGCTATGATGATTTCTATCCTGGAAGAGAATGGATAAAGAAAGCAAGTGATATGAAAATACCTCTAACAATTTCTACCGATTGTCATAAAAAAGATGAGGTGGATTTGCTTTTTGATGAGTCAATAGAATATTTAAAACAAATAGGAGAAAGATACGTTTGGTATTTTGACGGAGAATGGAAAACGCAAAAGATAGTTTAATAGAGATATTCAAGACTGAAGATGGTAGCAATTCGCTTTTGAGAAAAGATATTGAAGAAAGCTATCATTCTCACTTTGGTGCTCTAACCGAAACTAATACTATATATATTGATTATGGCTATAATTATTTTTGTAGCTTAAATAACGCCCCTCAAATCAATGTTTTAGAAATAGGATTTGGCACAGGTTTGAATGCTATTGCGACTTTAAAAAATTTTAACCAAAGAAAAATTTTCTATCAAACAATAGAGCTATATCCAATCTCTGCTTCAGTTGCAGAAAGGCTTAATTACGGAGAAATACTTTCCTTAAAAAAAGAATTTGACTTGCTTCATAAATGCGATTGGGAAAAAATTGTGGAAATTACTCCTAATTTTAAAATTAAAAAGTGCAAGGCAAATGCTTGTGATTTTGATTTTGGAAAAGATGTCTTTGATGTGGTTTATTTTGATGCTTTTTCTCCCGACAAAGACTCTGATTTATGGTCGGAAGATATGATGATAAAGATTTATAATGCTTGTAAACAAGGAGCAGTCTTAACAACTTATTGTTGTAAAGGAGAAATAAAAAGACGAATGAAAAAAGCAGGCTTTACTATTGCTAAATTACCCGGGCCAAAAGGTAAAAGAGAGATTTTAAGAGCAGAGAAAAAATAAAAATACTAAGATTTTTAAAAGTTTTTCATATCTTTGCACCTATTATGATAAAGAAACACATACCAAATTGTATAACATTAGCTAATCTTTTATGTGGAACACTTTCCATATACTTCCTTTATGTGTCGGATAATGCACTACTTCCTTCTATTTTCATAGTTTTGGGTGCTATATTTGATTTTTGTGATGGCTTAACTGCAAGATTGTTAAAAGTTACTTCGGCAATTGGTAAGGAATTAGACTCTTTGTCTGATGTTGTAACCTTTGGGCTTGCCCCTTCTTTGATTACGGTTGAGGTTTTAAAGGATACTCTTATTGCAAATCATTATTCTTTATTGATAGCTAATGTTTTGTGTCTTATTCCTTTGTTTATGGTGCTTATGTCTTCTTATCGCTTGGCTAATTTTAATGTTGATGAAAGACAAAGCGTAAATTTTATTGGACTTCCTACTCCTGCAAATGCTCTTTTGTGGTTGAGTTTGCCTGTTTTGGCTTATTTATCTGATCAAAAGATTCATTTATGGGGTATTTATCAACAAGAAATTTATTCAACCTTGGTAGATATTCTTTTGAATCCTTGGTTTATTATAGTG
Organism: uncultured Bacteroidales bacterium; assembly: GCA_937876865.1. Lineage (GTDB taxonomy): Bacteria > Bacteroidota > Bacteroidia > Bacteroidales > P3 > Onthomorpha. The sequence goes on from CALEFF010000069.1 coordinate 30,202, forward strand.
TTTAGCATAATAATGGGTGTTATGTTAGTTGCTCCTATTAGTATGTTTTCGTTTAAATTTAAGAATTTTAAGTGGCAAGACAATAAAGTAAGATTTATCTTTTTGGTAATTAGCATTTTGCTAATTTTCTTATTTAATTGTTTTGCTATACCTTTTATAGTGTTAATGTATATAATCATTTCTTTAATATCAAATTTATTTAAAAATGGAATATAGAGCAGAAATAGATGTAATGCCTTTGAAAGCATTATTAGATCCACAAGGAAAAGCAGTTGGAGCAAGCCTTAAAAATATGGGACTTGGAGTTATTACTAATGTTAGAATAGGAAAACATATTACTTTAAGCATTGAGGCTGCAAACGAAGAAGAAGCAGCAACAAAGGTTGAAAAAGCTTGCAAAGAATTGTTGCATAATCCTATTATGGAGTATTATACTTTTAAAATAGAAAAGGCTTAATACAACAATATGTGCAATCCTGTCGAAATTAGAATATCTGATTTTGATTATCCCCTGAAAGAAGAGAATATTGCAAAATATCCTTTAAAGCAAAGGGATAAAGCAAAATTATTGTGTTTAGATTTCGATAAAGAAATAAAAGAATATCATTTTTGTGATATAGCAAATTTGTTGGATAGCAACACTTTTTTGGTTCTAAATGATACAAAAGTAGTGTACGCTCGTTTGTTGTTTCAAAAAGAAGGTGGTTCCATTATAGAAATCTTTTGTTTGGAGCCTGTTGATAAAGATATTCAATTGGCATACGCACAAAAAGGGAGTTGCGTTTGGAAATGCTTGGTTGGAAACAACAAAAAATGGAAACAAGAAACTATTTCTTCATCGTTTATTAACGATTCAACGCAATTAACACTTACTGCAAAACGTCTTTATCAAGAAAATGAGACTTGGATTGTAGAGTTTTCTTGGGATAGAGAGGATTTAAGTTTTGCAGAGGTACTTCAATACATGGGACACGTGCCACTTCCTCCATATCTTAAACGTAAAGATGAGGAAAGCGATAAGGAGGATTATCAAACCATTTATGCACATCAAGAAGGCTCAGTTGCAGCACCAACAGCAGGCTTACATTTTTCAGAAAACACCTTTAAACAACTTGCGGATAAAGGCGTGAAGACTTGCTTTGTTACTTTGCATGTAGGAGCAGGCACTTTCAAACCCGTAAGCACAGAAACAATAGGTCAGCACATTATGCACACAGAACAAATTGTATTGAAAAAAGAAAATATCAAAGACTTGCTTGATGCTATTGATAAAAAGGTTGTTTGTGTTGGCACTACTTCTGTTAGAACGGTTGAAAGTCTTTATTGGCATGGGGTAAGTGTTTTGAAAAATGGTGGAAAATATTCTGATATTGATGTAAAACAATGGGATCCCTATCAAGAAATTTGTGAAATCACTGCAAGAGAAAGTTTGCAAGCCATATTAGACAGTATGGATAAAGAAGGAAAATCTATTTTGATAGGTCAAACTCAGTTAATGATTGTTCCAGGTTATGATTATAGGATTGTAAAGGGAATGATTACTAATTTTCATCAGCCAAAAAGCACTTTATTGTTGTTAGTTTCAGCAATGATTGGTCAGGATTGGAAAAAAGTTTACTCCTTCGCTTTGGAAAATAATTATAGATTTCTTTCCTTTGGCGATGCGTGTATGTTTACAAAATAAAAAGAAGAAATAAAAAAATGAAATACAAAAGAATATTGCTTAAATTAAGCGGAGAATCTCTTATGGGAAAGCAAGAGTACGGCATTAGTCCAGAAATGCTAACTCAATACGCTTCTGAAATAAAACAAGCCAAAGAATTGGGTGCTGAAATCGCAATAGTGATTGGTGGAGGCAATATTTTCCGTGGTTTACAAGGAGCTGCAAAAGGTATGGATAGAGTTCAAGGCGATTATATGGGAATGATGGCAACTATAATTAATAGTATGGCTTTGCAAGCTGAACTTGAACAACAAGGACTTAAAACAGAATTGTTGTCTGGCTTAGCAATAGAACCTATTTGTAAAGAAACCTCCCGTCGCAGAATGATTTCAGCTTTGGAAGAAGGTAAAATAGTCTTAATAGCAGGAGGAACAGGAAATCCTTACTTTACAACAGACACTGCTTCCACGCTTAGAGCAATAGAAATGAAAGCCGATGTGATTTTAAAAGGTACAAGAGTTGATGGAGTTTATACTTCTGACCCAGAAAAAGACCCAACGGCTACAAAATATAGTTCATTAACATACGATGAAGCTTTGTCAAAAAAATTGAAAATAATGGATTTAACCGCCTTTGCACTTTGTCAAGAAAATAAAATGCCGATTTATGTTTTTGATATGAATACACAAGGCAATCTTCAAAAGGTTGTAAAAGGCGAACACATAGGAACAATAGTAGAAAACTAAATAAATAATGAATATGAAAAGCAACAGAATTAAATTAACAGCCTTATTTATGGCAGTAGTTATGTGCTTTGCAAATTATAGCTTTGCTTGCACAAACTTTCTTATAACAAAAGGAGCCTCAAAAGATGGTTCAACAATGGTAACCTATGCAGCAGACTCTCACACCTTATATGGAGAGCTTTATTACAATAGAGCTGCACAATATCCTGAAGGAACAATGATTCAAGTAATTGATTGGGATTCAGGAAAACCTCTAATTCAAATCCCACAAGTAGTAAACACTTACACAACCGTAGGAAACATGAATCAATGGGGCTTAGCAATTGCTGAAACCACATACGGAGGAAGAGAAGAGTTAGTAGATACAACAGGAGGTATAGACTACGGAAGTTTAATCTATCTTACACTTCAAAGAGCAAAGAATGCAAGAGAAGCAATCAAACAAATAGCAGAATTTGTTGATACATACGGATATTATTCATCAGGAGAAAGTTTCTCAATCATAGATGAAAACGAAGTATGGATAATGGAATTGATAGGAAAAGGTGCTCCTGTTTACAATAAAAAAGGAAAAATTGACAAACGTTGGACAAAAGGAGCAGTTTGGGTAGCAATGCGAGTTCCAGACGGCTATATCTCAGGTCATGCTAATCATGCAAGAATCACAACCTTTGCACAAGAAACAAAAGGTAGCTTTAAATCAATCTCATCTAAAAAGATGAAAGAAATCTTCCGTCCAGAAGTAGAAGTAGTTTACTCACATGATGTAATAACTTTTGCAAGATTAAAAGGATATTACACAGGCGAAGATAAAGATTTTTCATTTAGCGACACATATGCACCACTTGATTTCTCAGGAGCAAGAGGTTGTGAAGCCAGAGTATATGCTGCTTTCCTACGTTGCAATAAAGATATGATAAAATACGAAAAATACGCAATGGGACACGATTTAAAAAATCGTATGCCTTTGTGGATAAAACCAGAAAAGCAACTGGATGTAAAAGAAGTAATGGAATTGATGAGAGATCACTATGAAGGAACTCCTATGGATATGACAAAAGATCTTGGAGCAGGTCCTTTTGCTTGTCCTTACCGTTGGAGACCAATGGGATTCAAAGTTGACGGACAAGAATACGTTCATGAAAGAGCAACATCTACACAACAAACAGGCTTTTCTTTTGTAGCACAATCACGTTCTTGGATGCCAGATTTTGCAAAAGGTATTTTATGGTTTGGAGTTGATGATACATACTCTACAGTTTATGTTCCAATGTATTGTGCAATAGAAAAAGTGCCTCAATGCTTTGCAGAAGGAAACGGAAGTATGACAGAATATTCAGAAACCTCAGCATTTTGGTTATTTAATCTTGTAACAAATATGGCATATTCAAGATATTCTGATATGATTAAAGACATACGCAAAGAACAAAATAGATTAGAAAGAAGTTTCATTAGAGAAGTTGCACAATTAGACGAACGCATAAAGAAAGCCAAAGATTCAAAAGAAATAGTAACAATGACAACAAGATTTTCTTTGGAAAAAGCAAGTCAAACTATGAAAGTATGGAAAAAATTGAGCGAATTTTTGTTAGTAAAATACATAGATGGAAACATCAAAAAAGAAACTAACGGAAAATTTGAAGAAAGCCCTTACAGAAAAGGTCAATGTGTATTCCCTGAACAACCACAATATCCAGAAAATTGGTACAGAATGATAGTAAAAGACCACGGTGATGTAATTAAAGTGCCAACTACAAAATAATTTTTGAAGAATAAAAAACAGATAAATCCCCACAAAGCATTTTTTTCGCATTGTGGGGAATTTTTTTCTTTGATTTTTTAAATTTTTTCTTTGATTTTTTTATTTTTTTCTTTGAAATAATTTTTTAAAGCAAAGAAATATTTTACCTTTGCATTATGAAAAGAAAAATTTGTTTTTATTTATGTTTTATTGTGCTTGCGTTTAATATGTTTGCACAATATGTTTACCCTACCGATACTTTGGTTTTAAACAAATTATCAAAGTGGCAGGATTTGAAATTTGGAGTTATTTTTCATTGGGGATTGTATTCTGTACCCGGAATAGTTGAATCGTGGTCTATTTGTTCAGAAGATGTTGATTGGATAGAAAGACAAGGTGATATGTCTTACGATGAGTACAAAAAATGGTACTTTTCTTTAAAAAAAGACTTTAATCCAATAAACTTTAACCCCGAACAATGGGCAGATGTTATGGAGAAAGCAGGAATGAAATATATGATTTTCACAACAAAACACCACGATGGATTCTGCAATTTTGATACTAAATATACCGATTTCAAGATAACTTCTGGGCCTTTTGCAAATAATCCTCGCAAAGATGTAACCTATCATGTTTTTGACGCCTTTCGTCAAAAAGGATTTATGATTGGTTGTTATTTTTCAAAACCCGACTGGCATTGTCCTTGGTATTGGAGCAAGGAATTTGCAACACCAAATCGTTATCATAACTATACAAAAGAACGCCATATAGATTGGTGGAGAGAATATCAACGCTTTACAGAAAATCAATTAGATGAACTTCTCTCAAACTATGGAAATATAGACATATTATGGCTTGATGGAGGATGGGTTTCAGGAGATGAAGTTAATATTGACAGAGTCGTAGAAAAAGCACGTAAGAAACATCAAGGAATGCTTTGTGTAGATAGAAACATAGGAGGGAAAAATGAAAATTATCAAACCCCAGAAAAAGGAATACCTGCAACACAATTAGACTATCCTTGGGAAAGTTGCATTCCTTTAAGCAATGATTGGGGTTGGGTGCCAAATGCTCCTTACAAGTCGCCACAAACTGTGATAAATAACTTGATAGAAATAACAGCAAAAGGCGGTTGTTTGCTATTAGGCATAGGACCGACAGCTGAAGGTTTAATAGAACAAGAAGTAATTGATAGATTAGAAATAGTAGGAAAGTGGTTAAAGGAAAACGGAGAGGCAATATATAACACAATAACAACACCTAATTATAATTATGGAAACATTTGGTTTACTGCCAACAAGGATAAAGAAACCCTTTATGCACTATATGAACTTGAAGTAGGAAGAAAACTACCTTCTCGCATAATTTGGCATGGCAATATACCAAAAGGAGATATGAAAATCTTAAAAAACAATAAAAAAGTAAAATATAAAATAGAGGGAGAAAAAGTTTTAGTAGAAATACCTGAGAATATGCGAGACGAATCAATCGTTTTGAAATTCAAGACTAAATAAAAATGAAAGCAAAATATTTATTTTTAAGTTTTTTCTTGCTTTCTAACATTGTTTTTGCACAAACCCCTCTCTACAAACAAGCATCTGCACCTTTGGAATTAAGAGTGCAAGACCTATTGCAAAGAATGACCTTAGAAGAAAAGGTAGGACAAATTCTTTGCCCTATGGGTTGGCAAATGTATTCAAAGAATAAAGATGAGGTTGTATTATCTTCTCTTTTCAAACAAAAGATGGATAGCCCTATGCCTATTGGAGCGTTTTGGGCAGTATTGAGAGCAGACCCTTGGACGCAGAAAAATATGCAGACAGGTTTGAATCCCGAACTGTCAGCAAAACTTTTAAACAAAATGCAAAAGTATGCAGTAGAGAAAACACGCTTAGGCATACCAATTTTGTTTGCAGAAGAATGTCCACACGGACACATGGCAATAGGAACGACTGTTTTTCCAACAGGACTTGCTATGGCAAGCACTTGGAACGAAGATTTATTAAGTCAAGCAGGAGAAGTTATAGCCTTAGAAGCACGATTACAAGGAGCAAACATAGCCTACGGACCCGTAATTGACCTTGCAAGAGAGCCACGTTGGTCTCGAACAGAAGAAACCTTTGGAGAAGATGCGGTTTTGACAGCAAAATTATCAACAGCCTTTGTAAAAGGAATGCAAGGCGAACAACAAAATGACGGACTTCATATTTACTCTACCCTAAAACACTTTGCTGCATATGGAATCCCCGAAGGAGGACATAATGGTCAAAGAGCAGTGATAGGAACAAGACAATTATTTGCTCATCACCTACACCCATTTAAAAAAGCAGTACAATCTGGCGTTGCAAGCATTATGACCTCTTACAATAGCATTGATGGCATACCTTGTACCTCTAATAAATATCTATTAACCGATGTTCTTAGAAACCAATGGGGCTTTAAAGGTTGCGTTTTCTCCGATTTATTTAGCATAGACGGCATTGCAAACACACATAAAGTAGCAAAAGATGTAAAAGAAGCAGGAAAATTAGCTTTAGAAGCAGGAGTAGATATAGATTTAGGAGCAAACGCATACGGAGAAAAAACTTTTCAACTAATAAAAGAAGGACTTTTAGAAGAAAGTTATTTAGATAGTGCGGTAGCTAATGTATTACGCTTAAAGTTTAATATGGGATTATTTGAAAATCCATACGTATCGCCAGAGAAAGCGAAGAAAGAAGTCCGTTCAAAAAAGCATAAAGAAATCGCACTTCAAGTTGCAAGAGAAGGAATAGTACTTTTGAAAAACGATGGCATACTTCCCCTAAGCAAAACCATTAAAAGTATAGCTGTTATTGGTCCAAATGCAGACAAAGCCTATAATCAATTAGGAGATTACACAGCATTTCAAGACCAAGAAGAAATAATAACACCATTGGAAGGAATAAAAAAAGCAGTTTCCTTAGAAACAAAAATCAATTATGTAAAAGGTTGTTCAATAAGAGATACAATAGACCACGATATTCAATCATCAATAAAAGCAGTAGAAGAATCCGATGTTGCAATTGTGTTTGTAGGAGGTTCAAGTGCAAGAGATTTTGAAACGCAATATATAGAAACAGGAGCCGCAAAAGTAAATACACAAACCATTTTAAGCGATATGGATTGCGGAGAAGGATTTGATAGAGCAACTCTTAAACTTTTAGGAAAACAAAATGAATTATTGCAATCAATAGCAAAAACCGGCAAGCCCTTTATAGTAGTTTACATACAAGGAAGACCACTAAATATGAATTTTTCCTCAGAAAAAGCCAATGCCTTATTAACAGCGTGGTATCCAGGAGAAGAAGGAGGAAACGCAATAGCGGATATTTTGTTTGGAGACTATAATCCATCGGGTAGATTACCTATTTCAATACCACGAAGTGAAGGGCAACTACCGATATATTATAGTAAAAACAACACAAAAGAATACATAGATGAAAAATCAGGACCATTATATACCTTTGGTTATGGATTGAGTTATACCGAATTTGAATATAGCGATTTAAAAATAGAAAAACTTTCTTCTCTTGACACATTAGCCAAGGTTAGTTGCAAGATAAAAAACATTGGTTCAAGAGATGGACAAGAAGTTGTGCAGTTATACATAAATGATGTAATAGCCTCGGTAAAAGAAGACGGAGCATTGCTAAAAAATTTCAAAAAAATATTTCTAAAAAAGGGTGAGAGCAAACAAATAACCTTTTATATAAAAGAAGAAGACCTTTCTTTTTACAACTATGAAATGAAAGAAATTGTAGAAAAAGGAGAATTTGAAATACTAATAGGACAATCCTCAAATAATATTAAACTAAAAGGGAGTTTTACTCTTTAAACTCCCTTTTAGATAAAAAGTTGTTTATTCAAAATTAAGCCTACCCGAAGAGTAATCTCCACTTAATACGCTTCTTTTGCAAATATCCTCTATGTCGGCTCCTGTTCCTTTATAGGAGTAAAAGACATTTTCGCTCAAAAGCACATATTCCCATTCTCTTTCCATTCTTTTGTCTTTTGAAACAGCTTTTATACTCTTACACCAACTTACAGCAGCAGTTTTTTTCGCCCTTACATTAGGCTGACTTATGTTGTTAGTTGCCTTAGTCTCTATAATGTAGATTTTTTCCTTTGTTTTCACAATGAAATCTGGGCTATACCAAGCAATGATTCCATCATCTCGCAAATACGAAACTTTGGAAAAACTATGTTTAAACTCATCTATTTTCAACCAACTCTCAACTTTGCCATCTTTTTCCAAGAATTCACTAAAAGCCTTTTCAAATCCACCTTTATTACTTGGCCAAGCATATCGCTCATATATCGTTTTACAAGACGGATTAGAATAGTTTTCTCTCATTTTCAAAGTTTTTACAGAAGAAAACCAAACCTTCTCTACCTCAGCATCAGTAAAAATAGGATTTTCCGTTAAGTTGAAAATCAAACTGTTCAATTGCCTTACAATATGTTGAGTAACGCTACCTTGATTCGAAAGAAGAATTTTCCAATCGTTGTTTTCAAAAGGGTCAAAATCGCAATCAAATAATCTCGTTCTTATATATTCGTCTGCAATTCTAATAATATCTGCACTGAAAACCTGTAAATTAACATTGTTTCCTTTGTTTCTTCTTCGTTTATTAACATCCGTTCTTCCAATGCTATTTACAAGTTTCTGCAAATAAATGTTGTAGGATTTAGAATTAAAAAGATTAGCAGTTATTTCCAATTCTCCGAACACTGTTTTTACAGTTAATTCTGTTGCAACAAAGACTTCGTTTTTAGAAACAAGCACCGATCTTAAAGTTTCTAAACTATGATCAGTGTAGGGTTTGAGTTGATTAACATCTATTTGAGAAAAATCAATTTCTTCCTCACTATCCTTTATTATTTTAGGAATATACATATCCCATTGCGAGAAATCCTCTTTCAAACCTACCGTTATTAAATCTCCTGTTACTCGTTCGGTTTCTTCTGTTTCGCTTTCAATTTCTCCAATCTCAAAACCCTCTCCCGAAAGGTTATTCCAAAAATCAATAAATCTTGGATGTTCTATAATAAAAAGAAGATCAAGCAAAGCCTTAGGCTCAGTTTTCTTTACCAAAAGAGCATCTCTTATTTCCTTTTTAGTTTCTGCATATTCAGGTTCTCGAAACATTAGTCTCAAACCACGACCTACAATTTGTTCTAAAAGAATGCTTGATTCCGTAGCACGCAAAGGAACTATCACACAAACATTATTCACATCAAAACCTTCTCTTAACATAAGCACCGACACAATTACTTTTGGTAAAGCGTGCTTATCAATGTTGAAAAGCTTTTCTTTGATTTCTTTCCACTCTGTTTCCTTAACCTCTCCCTTAGAATCGGAATCTATTCTCAAAACTGCCTCTTTTGCTAATCCATATTCAGCACCTGTTAAGAAAGATTCCACTTCTTTTGAAACGGAAGTATCTTCACAAAGCACCAACATTTTTGGGTGATGAGGTGGTTCAAATCCTTTTTCTAATTGTTCCAATCGGCTAAGTCCTGCTTTCAACATTATTTTTTGCCCATCGCTCAATCCTATAACCCTCTTTCTTTTATCTCTTTCTGCATTATAATCCAATCCCTCTAAGTCAGTAAGTTCTTTTCTACGGTCTAAACTAATTGTTTTTACCAATCCTTCGTTTATTGCAGTCTTTAATTCAAAGTTAGATACTATATGAGGAAAAAATATTTTGCGTTCGTTTCGTCCTGATCCTTTTTGCAAGTATGGAGTTGCGGTAAAGTCAATTTGAAAACAAGTTTTATCATCTCCTTCCATTATTTTATTCAAACCTTCTTGCCAAACCAAGTCGTTATTGTGAATATGATGAGCCTCATCGTTGATAATCATTATATCTTTTAACGATTGCAAGAATTGCATCTCTTTTCCCCTTGAATATTGTGCATCAAGAGTGTCTAAACTATTACCATTGCTTACTCCGGGTGTTAAAGGATTTAATTCATACGCCATTTTGGCAAACTCATCTTTGTAATTCTTCTCTGTTTTGTCCTCAAACAAATGCCAATTCGTTATAGCAATCAAGCCATTTCCCGTAATTTTGCTACCAATTCCCTCTTCCTTGCTCACAGTGTTGTTTTGAGTGAAAGAAAACACCTCTTCACGATAATTTTCAGGCACGAACAAATCCTTATTTCTTACAAAATCATTAGTCGAGAAATCTCTTCCGTCTCCGTTTTCGCTTAATCGTCCCTTGTAAGCATCGAGTAAACGATCGTAAACAATAAGTCCGGGTGCTACAATAAGGAAATTTTTTGTGAAACGACCGCTTTTCTCCTCCTCATTCTTCGCATTAAGAATCTGCCATATCAAAAGAGCGTGCATAACCCAAGTTTTGCCTGTGCCTGTTGCCATTTTTACAAGATATTTCGGCAAATCATATCTGCTTTCTTTAAGAGAATTGCGAGTTTCTTTTGTTCCAAACAAATCGCTTTCAAGAAGTAAATCAGGTGCTACTTGCTCATAAATCTCTAAAACATTGTTTATTTTCAACACCTCGTGAAGATAGATTATGTTTAGTATGCTCTGCTTTTGTCCTTTGTGAAAATTAAATTGTCGTTGAGAGACAAAAGGCTCGCAAAACCAAAATCGCAACAATTCTTTTGTGATTGGGCTGACTTTTTCAAATAATTCTCCGCTTTCAAACTCCTTTTCAACAACCTCCCAAATGCGTTTTGCTAAGCGTAATGATACATCGTTTTGCATAATCGTTTATTTTAGTTTTTTAATCACAATACTCTCTAACCCGAAAACATCAACGGCTTTCACGCAAACCTTTCTTTCTGCTTTTTTCTTTACTCTCAATGTAGCGGAGTAAACACAGTGCAAAGCATCTTTGTCATTTTCTGTGTTTTGACGATAATCTTGCCAAATAGAGCGAAAAGTCTCTCCGTCATAATCAGGGTCTATGCTCCAATATTCAATTAAAGACAAAGGATCGTTAGTCATTATTTCTTCTAATGTTTGTTTGTCTTTTTCGTCAAGCGGAATTGCATCAGGGGAATGAAGAATGTAATTTCCTAATTCAACTTTGAGTTCGTCTTCTTCTTTGTCCCAAGATTTTAATTCTATGTTTTTCAAAGTTAGATATTGCAAAGATGTAAATCTTATGCTACCTGAATCAATCAATTTTCCTAATCCGTTTCTTCTTAATCTGTCAAGCAAGTCAGGAGGTATTGAAAGCACTTCAACAGAGTCTTTATATAATTCTAAGCCTTCTGAAATGTCGAAATGATAGTTCCAAGAAAGCACAACGCATTTTGACCAACCGCCTCCCAAAAGGTTATTCTTTGCCTCAAATGTTTTTTTCAAAGTGTTTTTGCTTGTGAATTTATTAGGGGAATCAACAAAAACCAATGTTTTTCCTCCTTTTATGTAGCCCCAACGTCTATCGTCAAGCCTTTCTCTTTCAAAAGGCAAAGCACCATAAAGCTTCAAAACAACCTCACAAAGATCGCCTACTCTTGAAAAATGTTTATTTGTAGCAAAAGCCTCTTTGTTGTAATCGCCTATTGCTTGATAAAGAAAAGGTTTTGCATTCATATCAATAAAGCGTTTACGCATAACAAGATTTGAAGGCTTGCCAATATCGGTTGTAATCCAACGTCTGCCCAATTTTTCTGCTACTGCCGCCGTTGTTCCACTGCCACCAAAAAAATCACACACCAAATCTCCTTCGTTTGTTGCTATTTCTATCAATGCTTTAATGAATCCCTCTGGTTTTTGTGTAGCATACCCAATTCGTTCGCTTGATAAATTTAGTACAGGTCGCATATTATATTGTTCTATTTTAGTATCGTTAATTATATAAGGTGCTCCCTCAAAAACATCTCTTAGTAACGTATCAACATAGTATCTCCCAGATGAATCTTGCTTAGAACCCATAAAAGGTTTTTCTAAATATTGTCTTTCTGTTTTAAAGTTAATTGAAAAATTATTAGGGTTTTTACAGTAGAAGAAAATATTGTCATGCTTTCTTGGTAAAGAAGTTTTTTTACTTGCTCCACCACTTCTATAACTCCAAACAATTTCATTAACAAAATTCTCTTTTCCGAAAATATCATCAAGAAGGATTTTGATATAATGCCCAACGTGCCAATCGATATGTACATATATGCTTCCTTTGTCGGAAAGTAATTCTCGCATTAGCAGTAATCTCGGATACATATATTCTAAATAAGACACTGTTCCTTTTTGCCAAAGATCCGAATAGCCAAATTGCTCAAAGGTTGTAGGCTTTTGCGTTATTTCATTACCGGGTAATGTGATTTTTGTACGATAATCTGCCTTGCTGTCAAAGGGAGGGTCGATGTAAATCAAATCTACCTTACCTCGAAGTGCTTCTAAATTGCTCGATTTGTCGCCTATGAGCAAGGCTTGCATAGCAAGAAGATTATCTCCGTAGATAAGACGGTTGCACCACTTTGATTCAATTTCCTGAGGGTTAGTTCCCTTCCACAGACCGCTTGAATCCTTACAAGGTAATACGATTTCGTTGGTTTGCAGGCTTATTCTACTGCCCGCATTCATTTTTTCGAGGATATTTTCTGCCTCTTTGCGTCCTTCTTTTGCAATACGAGGCAATTCCTCTATAAGACTTCTTTTCATAGCAAATGCTTTTGTGCGATGCTATCGTCTCTTTCAATAAGGCTTTCTTAGGAACGCAAAACGTGGGCAATACTTGCTCAAATTGCGGCCCTGAGAAAACCGGAAAGAACGACAAGTAAGCCCACGTAAATCGTAGGCGTTGCACTTGTTTAGTCCTTTCGTGTTACAGAATTTCTCAGGTTCCAATTTGAATAGAACAAACAGCAAACGCTATTAAACAATAAAATTCATATTTGCACTCTTAACTCTTGGCAAATTATGTTTGCAAAGATACTATTTTTGCTTTTGATTTTCTAACTCTTTGAGATAATTTTTTAAAACAAAGAGATAAAAAAATAAAACAAAGAGATAATTTTTTAATTCTTTGTTTTATTATTTTTTTTCTTAGTATTAGTTTTTTAGTTGATTATTCTAAAAAAAATAGTATTTTTGCACGAAAATATATAGTTAAGAAATGTTTTCAGATTCTAAAAAATTTGTCGGAGAGGGACTTACATACGATGATGTTTTGTTAGTTCCTGCATATTCAGAAATAATTCCAAGAGATGTAAGAGTGAACTCAATGTTCAGCCGTAATATTGCGGTGAATATTCCTATTGTTTCTGCCGCTATGGATACGGTAACAGAAGCAAAACTTGCTATTGCAATGGCTCAAGAGGGAGGAATAGGTGTCTTACACAAAAATATGTCAATAGAAAAGCAAGCCGCAGAGGTCTTAAAAGTCAAAAGAGCGGAAAATGGTATGATTACCGATCCTATTACTTTGAGTGAAGAGGCTCTTGTAAAGGATGCTCTTAGAATGATGAAGGAATATTCTATCGGAGGAATACCTGTGGTTGATAAGTCTGAGAAATTGATAGGTATTGTAACTAATAGAGATTTGCGTTTTGAGAGAGATGTAAATCGTCCTATCAAAGAAATTATGACAAAAGAGGTTGTAACTGCTCCACAAGGAACGGATTTTGAACAAGCGGCTGATATTTTGCAAAATCATAGAATAGAAAAATTACCAGTCGTTGATGCAGATGGTAAACTTGTAGGGTTGATAACTTATAGAGATATAATAAAATTGAAAGAGCGTCCAAATGCTTGCAAAGATAAAATGGGACGTTTGAGAGTTGCAGCAGGAATTGGTGTAACTCGTGATATGGACGATAGAATTGATGCAGTTGTTGCAGCGGGTGTTGATGCTATTGTTATCGATACTGCACATGGTCATTCTAAAAATGTGATTGATACTCTTAAAAGAGTGAAACCAAAATATCCAAACATTGATATTGTTTGTGGAAATATTGCAACAGCCGAAGCAGCTATTGCTCTTGCTGATGCAGGTGCTGATGCAGTCAAAGTAGGTATTGGACCGGGAAGTATTTGCACTACAAGAGTTATGGCAGGTATTGGTGTTCCTCAATTATCTGCTGTTTACGATGTTGCAAAGGCATTAGAGGGAAGAGGAGTCCCTGTAATTGCGGACGGAGGTATTCGTTATTCGGGAGATATCGTTAAAGCATTGGCAGCAGGTGCAAGTACAATTATGGCTGGTAGTCTTTTGGCTGGTGTAGAAGAAAGTCCGGGAGATACAATCATTATGGAAGGCAGAAAATTTAAGTCTTATAGAGGTATGGGTTCTCTTGATGCAATGCAACAAGGTTCAAAAGATAGATATTTCCAAGATATGGAAGATGATATCAAAAAATTAGTTCCTGAAGGTATTGTTGGACGTGTTCCTTATAAGGGTACGGTTAGAGAAGTGATTTATCAATTAGTTGGAGGCTTAAAAGCTGGTATGGGATATACAGGAAGTATTGATGTAGAGGCTTTGAGAAAGGCTAAATTTATTAAAATCACTGCTGCGGGTTATGCAGAAAGCCACCCACACGATATTACAATAACAAAAGAAGCACCTAATTATTCAAGATAATTTGAAAATGAAAAAAATATTTGTTCTTTTTGCTTTCTTTGTTTTGGGCTTAGAATTTAATTTAAAGGCTCAAACAGATGAAAGCGTTGTTATGGAAGTTGCAGGAGAAAAGATAAGCAAGGCAGAATTTTTAAAAATGTACAACAAAAACAACCTTACTTCTGGAAAAATAAATAAGGAAGATTTAGATGCTTATCTTGAACTTTTTATCAATTATAGATTGAAATTGTTACAAGCAAAAGAATTAGGTTTGGATACAATTCCTTCTTATTTAGAGGAAGTTGAAAAGTATAGACAACAATTGATTATTCCATATCTAAATGATGCTCAGGTTACTCAATCGTTGATTGATGAGGCTTATGAAAGAACAAAAACTTTTGTAAGGGCTTCGCATATTTTGATTTCTTTGCCAGAAAATGCTAATCCAACGGATACTTTAAATGCTTATAACAAAGCAATGAGTATTAGAGAAAGAGCATTGAAAGGGGAAGATTTCTCTGCTTTGGCAAAGCAATATTCAGATGATCCTTCTGTACAGGATAAAAAAGAACAAAATTACAAGGGAAATGGTGGCGATTTAGGATATTTTACATCTATGGTTATGATTTATCCTTTTGAAAATGCTTGTTATTCAATGGAAGTAGGAGAAATATCTACTCCAATAAAAACACGTTTTGGCTATCATATCATTAAATTGACCGATAAAATACCTGCTTTTTTTAGTAGTGTGGATTTATCTCACATTTGGATTGCTAATGTTAATCGTTCAGAACAAGAAAACCAAAGAATAATAAACGAGGTGTATGCAAAATTGCAGCAAGATAATGTTTCTTTTGATAGTATTGTACGTTTGTATTCAGATGATAAATCAACAGCGAATGCAGGTGGAGTTTTGAAAAATCAAAAGGTAAATACAATACCAGCTCCTTATGTTTTGCAACTATCAAAACTAAAAGAAGGTGAAATTTCTGCACCGTTTCAAACTCCTTTTGGCTGGCATATAATTAAACCTATTAGGTATAAGGCTATTCCTTCTTTGGAACAACAAAAAAGTGTTATTGAAAATAGGATTTCAAAAGATGAAAGAAGTTTCAAATCTTTGGAATCTTTTGCGGAAAAATCTAAAAAGGAGTATGGTTTTGTAGAAGATAGAGAGTTATTAAAAGAAATTGAAAAAATAGTTACTGATTCAGTATTCTTTGCGACTTGGAAAATTCCTTCTGACTTTAAAAACGATGCTGAACTTTTTAGAATAGGAGATTTTTCTTTTACTGTAAATGATTTAGCAAAGGAAATAGAAAAACATCAACGCACTCAACCAGCAGAATATTTGCCTTCTTATGTAGAAAAGGTTTATAATACAGTGGTTTTAGAGCAAGTCGTAAATTATGCAGATAGCAAATTAGAAGAAAAATATCCTGAAATAAAATCAGATATGCAAGAGTTTGCTGATGGTGTTTTGATATTTTCAATCACAGACAAAATGGTGTGGAATAAATCTTTGATAGATACACTTGGTTTACAATCATATTTTGTAGAGAATCAATCAAAATATTATTGGAAAGAAAGAGCAAGTGTAACTCTTTGGAGTATTGATGCAGATAAAGAAGATTCTAAAAAAATAGAAAAAATACTTAATAAAGCAATTCGCAAAGGTTGGACTAACGAAGAAACAAAGGCAAAAATAGCTCAAAAACTTAAAATTAAAGATCAAGCAGATATAGACAAAAAAGTTGTCTATAAATGGAATAAGTACGAAAAAGGAGATAATAAAATGGTAGATTCTTTGTTTTGGTCAAACACCTCTCAAAAAGAAGGAACAATTAAGTTCTACGAAACAAAGAATAAAAAAATAACATTTTTGATTTTAAATTCTTGGGTTGAGTCTGAACCAAAGCAATTAAATGAATGCAAAGGCTTAGTTACTTCTGATTATCAATCTTTCTTAGAAAAACAATGGATAACAGAATTAAGAGCAAAATATCAATACAAGATAAATCAACAAGTTTATGATAGCATAAAATAATAGAGCGGATTTATGAAGAAGTTATTTTCATTATTAGTCTTAGTTTTTATGTTTAGTTTTGTTGCGGTTGCACAAAATGTCAATAATGATGAGGTTATAGATAAAGTAATAGCCGTTGTAGGACAAAATATGATTAAAAAATCAGAATTAGAAACAGCATTTCTACAACAAAAGATGAATAGTAAACTCATTATTGAAAATGAATACGAGCAAAAATGTGATTTGTTAGAGGGAATGCTGATAAATAAACTGATGTTACATCAAGCAGAAATAGATTCAATAGAGGTTACTGATGATGAGATAAACAGAGAAATGGATAATAGAATAAGATATATGATTAGTGCTTATGGTTCACAAGAAAGCTTAGAAAGGCAGATGAAGAAATCTTTAAGCGAAATCAAAACTTATTTCAAAGATGTAATTAAAGAAAATATTATGATTGCTCAAATTGAGCAAAAACTAACAGGAACACTATCTGTAACTCCTCAGGAAGTTGCTGAGTTTTATAATTCTATACCAAAAGATAGCCTTCCGACAATTGAGCAAGAATATGAATTTACCCAAATTGTCAAAATGCCACAAGTATCAGAGGAAGAAAAAGAAAGGGTGAAAGCAAAACTCAATGATTACAGAGATAGAATATTAAAAGGTAGTAAATTCTCAACAATAGCGACTCTTTATTCAGAAGATCCTGCTTCTGCAAAGAAAGGAGGTGAATTAGGATTCTTTTCTCGAGGTCAAATGGTTGGAGAATTTGAAAATGCAGCATTTGCACTTCAAGATGGAGAGATTTCTCCAATTATAGAAACAAAATACGGTTATCATATTATTCAAATGATTGAAAGAAGAGGCAATCAAGTAAATTGTCGTCATATTTTGTTGCAACCAAAAATAACTCCACAACAATTAGCCGAAGCATACAAAGAATTAGAAGAGATAAAAGCAAAAATAGACAAAGGTGAGATAACTTTTGAAGAAGCAATAGTAAAATATTCAGATGACCCTTCAAAGGTTAATCAAGGATTAGTAATAAATCCTTATAATGCAAGTGCAATTTTCACCAAAGATGCAATAAATGAAACTATGTTAAATATTGAGAAAGTTGATTTTAACGCAATGAAACAAGGAGAGATTACAAAACCTATAAAATTCAAAACAGAATTATCAGAAGCATATAGATTGATCAAAGTAAATAGAAAAACAGAAGCCCATAAAGTTGATTTAACTCTTGATTATGATAAAGTTCATACTTCGGCATTGGACAATAAAAAAACAGAAATAATTAAAGAATGGGCAAATAAAAGATTGAAAAAAACATACGTAAAAATTGATCCTGAATATCAATCTTGCAACTTTAAACTAAATTGGATTAAGTAAAACGATGAACCAAGTAGAACAACTAAATTCACTAATAGATAAGTGTAATCTTTTGAAAAAAGAGATTGCAAAAGTTATAGTTGGACAAAAAGAAATAGTAAATCAAATACTTATATCAATTCTTTCTTCTGGTCATTGTCTTTTAGTAGGGGTGCCTGGTTTAGCAAAAACGCTTTTGGTTAATACAATTGCAAAAACCTTAGGTTTAACCTATAAAAGAATACAATTTACTCCCGATTTGATGCCTTCTGACATAATAGGGAGCGAAATATTGAATACGAATAGAGAATTAGAGTTCATAAAAGGACCATTATTTGCCAATATATTACTCGCAGATGAGATAAATAGAACGCCACCTAAAACACAATCGGCTTTATTGGAAGCAATGCAAGAACATAAAGTAACTGTGAATGCAAAAACCTATCCTTTACAAGAGCCATTCTTCGTTTTAGCAACGCAAAATCCTATTGAACAAGAAGGAACCTATCCTTTACCCGAAGCACAATTAGATAGATTTATGTTTATGCTTTGGTTGGACTATCCTTCTTTTGAAGAAGAGGTACAAATTCTTAAAAACACAACAACAGATAAGATAATAGAAATAGAAAAAGTATTAGAAATTCAAGATATTCTTGATATACAGAATCTAATAAAACAAGTCCCTGTAAGTGATAATGTATATAATTATGTTGTTGGCTTAGTCGCAAAAACCAGACGTAATGGTAGTCAAATTGCAAATAAATATTTACAATGGGGTGCAGGACCAAGAGCGTCCCAATACTTAATAATGGGGGCAAAAGCACACGCAGTTTTGAATGGTAAGTATTCTCCTGACATAGAAGATGTGAATGCAATAGCAGTTGCAACGCTTCGTCATAGAATAGTATTGAATTATGAAGCACAAGCAAACGGATATACAACCGAAACCATAATAAAAGAACTTATAAACATTAAATAGTATAATGAAAAAGGTATTATATTTTTTGGCAGTCAATTTATTTGTATTAACTCTTGTCGCACAACCAGCAAGAGAAAGAAAACCTATGGCAGAAACATCTAAAACAACAACTAGTACTAAGCAAGCCATAGGTCTTCAAAGTGATGGTTGTAATTATTTAATGGTTTCGCAACCTCCAAAGCAAAAAAAAGGAAGGACATCAAAGAAACAAGAACCAACAGCACCATATTATCCAGAAAGAATAGAGGCCTACATTTGTTTTGAGCCATCATCAGCATACTACACAGAGGAAGGTTTAAACATATTAGATAGTATTTACTCTATTGCTTTTGCAAAAGGGAATACAAAGTTCTATAAAATGACTATTGACGCATTTGATGATGCAGAACCATTGAATGAAATGAACGCATCTTTGGCAAGAGATAGAGCGGCAATGATTTTTAATTATTTTTCTTCAAGAGAAGGAACAGAATTTATAATAAAAAGAACACCAAGCACGTATATTCACTCTTGTAGTGGAGAAATGCCGTACTATATTAAGTATAAAATGCCTTTTGACTTTAAATGGACAAATCTTTACAATAAAACAGAAGAAGAAAGAACAAAAGACGGAATTAGTCTTGTTGGAAAAGTAAGACTAATAATAGAAGATGATCCAGAAGGGTGTTTAGGAGAGTATTTTGATTATTATTACCCATCACAAGATTCGGTTTTGTCGGGAAATCACGCAAGCGTAACAATTCCAAAAGGAGCATTAGAATCAATAACTCACACAAAAGACACAATAGAATACACATGTAATATATCATATAAAGAATATATGAGTTTTGAAGAATTGACAAATAATTATCACTTAATACCTCACAAAAAACAATTCTTAATCAATGCAGGTTATATTGTGATAGATGCGGAGCATCAACCTGATTACACAACTTGTCAAAACAAAGAAAATTTTCAACCAATTGTAAAAATAAGGGTACCAATAGAATTACAACAAAATGATGCGAGATTAAAATTCTATGCAAAGGTATATGACAACAAAGGTAGACCTGTTTACAAATCTATTCCTACAAAAAAAGAAAAAGACAAAGAAACAAAACTTCAAACTCTTACAGCCGATTTGACAGCTTTTCAATTAGATACTATTTATCTTGGTAAGAAAGTGGAAGAAAAAGAATTATCAGACTATTTCTTTTCAGCCAAAGAAGGAGAACCAGGAGCATTTCCAGCAATGGGCGGTTGGTTAAAACCATATAAGCTAAACAAAAAAGGGCAATACATTATAAGAAAACAAATGCAAATGGTACTTCGTAAACCTATTGGAGATATAATAGAAGAATAAAAAAATGAAAAGAATTAGCCTCTTATTCACTCTATTTATCGTGATTGTTGTTTTCGCTTCTTGTTCAAGCAAGAGTGAATTGGTGATAGAAGTTCCTGAACTTTCGCAAGGAGAAATTACAATCATATACGCAACACCAGATCAAATAGATTCTCGTCAGCAAGAGATATTAAAAACTGTGCAAATCTCAAATGGTAAAGCCCAAATAGTCTTTGATTCAATTTCTTTTGACAAAAAAATCAAGGATTGTACTATTTTGATTGCCGATACAAGCAAACAATTTGCATATGGAATTCCTTTGCCATTGGAAAAAGGAGAAACACTTACAATAAAGATAAGTGGAATTGATAAATATTTGCAAAAAGAGGACTATCTGAAAATAACCTATTCTGGATCGAAGAAAGCAGAAGAATTCTCAAAGTTCTATAATGACTTAATGGAACAAAATAAAATTCTTTTAAGTGCTCCCGAAAAAACAAAAAAGGTTTACGCAAAACAAGCAGAGATTTACAAAACTTATATAGAGGAAAACAAAGAATCAGGCTTAGTTTATTCTCTTATGATAGGACAACTAATGCAGTTTAAGTTAAATGATCAAAATCCTATCATAGATTTATGCTCTAATTTATGTCTTAGTGTAGAGGAAGAAAACATTTGGGCAAATTATCTTTGCAAAATCTTAGCAGAACGTCAAAAGAAAGCATTTTCTTCTTCAATATTAAGTTTTACAGCAATAGATAAAGACGAAAAAGAATACACAGAAAGAGATATAAAGCCACATAAATATGTTTTAGTATGCTTTTGGGCATCGTGGTGTAAGCCTTGCAAAGAAGAATTGCCACAATTGAAAAAGCTATACGAAAAATACAATTCAAAAGGTTTAGAAATAGTTAGTATATCAGTGGATTTACAGCCTGTTGAGTGGTTAGAATTTACAAAAGCAAATCCTTTGCCATGGCTTTCTTTGTGGGGAGACGGTCATGAACTAACTTCAAAATATGATTTCCAAACAATTCCTTTCAATATCATAGCCGATCAAGACGGAAAAGTGATAAAAAGAGAATTATACAAAGAAGAAATTGACAAAGCAGTAGAAGAATTATTTCTACAAAGCAATAGAAGAAGCATTCGATGAATAATAAAATTCGTCTTAAACGCATATCAAACCGTCATAAAAACGCAATATATTTCCTAATTGGCATTGCTTTGGGATTCGGTTTGATATTCTTTTTTGTAAAAGACGAGTTTTCTACCTTAGAAGCAAACGAATCAAAAAATATTTCAATAAAGCAGCAACCCGTTCCGCAATATCCTATTAAGGATTCAGTCTATCTTGACCTTAATGCTTCGGATACTTTAGATCTTCAAGAAGTTCGTGGAGTAGGAAAGGTAAGAGCAAGAAATATTTATAAATATGGACAAAAATTAGGAGGCTATATTAGTGTAGAACAACTAAAAGAAGTATATAGCATAGACTCTGCAACCTTTGAACAAATAAAACCACATTTCTATGCAGGCAAAACTGAGATTAGAAAAATCAATATCAACAGCGATGACCCTAAATACTTAGCACGACACCCTTATATTGATTTTGCCCTTGCCAAAGCCTTTATACGCTTTCGCAAAAAATATGAAAAAGACTTTACAAAAATAGAAGATATTAAACTTGTACATTTAATGGACGAAGAAACCTTCAACAAACTTCGCCCCTATATTAAATTATCCGATTAAAAAAATAAAATTATGGAATTTAGTGCAAAACAAATAGCCCAATTATTACAAGGAGTAGTAGAAGGAAATGAAGAAGTAATAGTTAATAAACTATGCAAAATAGAAGAAGGCGAACAAGGAGGCTTATCTTTCCTTGCAAATCCTAAATACACACAATATATTTACACCACAAAATCAAGCATAGTCATAGTAAACCAAGATTTTGTAGCAGAAGAAAAAATCTCAGCCACACTTATAAGAGTAAAAGACGCTTATTCATGTTTTGCAAACCTTTTAGAAATCTACAATCAATATCGATTCAACAAAGTAGGCATATCATCGCTTGCCGTTATTGACCAAAAAGCAACCGTAGGCGAAGATAACTATATAGGAGAGTTTGTTGTGATTTCACAAGATGCAAAAATAGGGAAAAATTGCAAGATTTATCCACACACATACATAGGCGACAACGTAACAATAGGCGACAATGTAACAATTTTTGCAGGAGTAAAAATCTATCACGACACAGTAATAGGCAATAACTGCATAATACACGCAGGAGCCGTACTTGGAGCAGACGGATTTGGCTTTGCACCACTTGCAGATGGTACTTTCAAAAAAATAGCCCAAATAGGAAATGTAATAATAAAAGATGACGTAGAAATAGGGGCTAACACAACAATAGATAGAGCCACAATGGGGTCAACAATCGTTGAACAAGGAACAAAAATCGACAACCTATGTCAATTAGGCCATAATGTAGCAGTAGGAAAGTCCACTGTAATGGCAGCACAAGTAGGAGTAGCAGGCTCAACCAAGATAGGAAGCAATTGTTTCATAGGAGGACAAGCAGGATTTGCAGGACACATAACCGTAGGCGATAAATGTCAAGTAGGAGCCCAAGCAGGAATAATTTCAGAAGTAAAATCAGGCTCAACAATCATAGGCTCACCAGCCATAGATGCGAAGCAATATATGAAAAGTTACGTCTATTTCCGCAAATTAGAACAAATGAAAAAGCAAATAGACAACTTAGAAAAACAACTTAAAGCCTTACAGAAGTAAATTACAATAAATTTACTCCTATAAGGTGCATAAATTCTTCTCTTGTTTCTTTATTTTTAAGGAAAGCCCCTGTAAAATCCGAAGTAGTAGTAACAGAGTTTTGTTTTTGAACACCTCTCATACTCATACACAAGTGTCGAGCCTCAATAACAACGGCTACACCCAATGGATTCAAGGTATTTTGAATGCAATCTTTAATTTGTTGTGTCAATCTCTCTTGAACTTGCAACCTTCTTGCAAAAACATCAACAATTCTTGGAATTTTGCTTAGTCCTACAATGTATCCGTTCGGAATATAAGCAACGTGAGCCTTTCCAACCATAGGAACCATGTGATGTTCGCACAAAGAATAAATCTCAATATCTTTTACAATTACCATTTGTTTGTAATCCTCCTTGAACATAGCCGAACGCAAAATCTCCTCAGGCTTTAAATCATACCCATGAGTAAAAAACTGCATAGCCTTAGCAACTCTCATAGGCGTTGCCAACAAACCCTCTCTGTTTACATCTTCTCCCAACAAGGAAATGATTTCTTTGTAGTGATAAGCAAGCTTTTCTAATGTTTCTTCGTTATATCGTTCTATTTTTTGATAGCCAAAATCTTCCATAACATAGTTTTTAGTCAATTAAACAGCAAAAGTACACAAATTACTTGGGATTTTGCCATTTACCATCTTCTTTTATCATCTCAATCAATAAAGGCAAAGCATCTTCTTCTGCAATATTAGAATGCACTAACTCTTTCCCTCGATAAAGATGCACCTTGTTTTCCAATCCTCCAATATATCCATAATCTGCATCAGCCATTTCTCCCGGACCATTTACAATACAGCCCATCACAGCAATCTTTAAGCCCTTTAAGTGTTTACATTTTTCTTTTACTTTTGCTAATGCCGATTGAATGTCATACTTTGTTCTTCCACAAGAAGGACAAGCAATAAATTCTGCTTTATAAATCTCTTCTCCTGTTGCTTGTAAAAGTTCTGCTTGCAAGACTTTGTCGCACAATTCTACCTTATCTGCCATTGATTCCATAATCAAAGCAGTTGTGTTGCCCAATAATCTCTCTTGATTAAAGTCTTTGTCCGATTGAACAATAACTCCCGCAGGATAAGAAGACTTTTTCAACCGTTCTATTATTGCCTCAGGACTTTCTTTGCAAATATCAATTCTCTCAACCGTAGAAAAATCAGTAGGCTTTTGACGTTTTTCAAACTCTGTGTTTAAACTTATTGACTTTTCTAATGAAGAAAAAGGCATATCTTTATAAGCTTCAACAATTTTTTTTGCAACCTCTATTTCGTTTTCAGGAATTTCAGTTAGCGAAACCCTTATTGTGTCGCCAATTCCAAGAGCCAATAAACTGCCAATGCCAGAAATAGATTTTATTCTGCCCTCAAACTCATTTCCTGCTTCGGTTACGCCCAAGTGAATAGGAAAATCATATCCCTTTTCTTTCATCATAGCACACAAAGTGCGAGTTGCGTAGTGCATAACCTTGACATTGCTTGACTTCATTGATAAAACAAGATTCTCAAAGCCAAGATTGCTGCATATTTCCACAAACTCCATTGCCGAAGTCGCCATTGCAAAAGGAGTATCGCCATATCGAGCCATTATTCTTTGACTTAGCGAGCCGTGATTAGTGCCTATTCTGACTGCAGTATTGTTTCGCTTGCAGATTTCTAAAAGAGGAGCAAGTTTTTCTGTTATTTTTTCCAACTCCGCAGCATATTCCTCGTCTGTATAGTTGATTTTAGATATATTTCTATCGGTATAATTTCCGGGATTTATTCTTACCTTCTCCACAATAGCGGCTGCAACTTCTGCTGCTTTAGGATTGAAGTGTATATCTGCAATAAGTGGAACGAAACAACCTCTTTTCGCTAATTCGTTCTTGATTTCATAAAGGTTTTGTGCTGCTTGAACATTTGAAGCAGTGATTCTAACTAATTCACAACCCTTTTCTACTAATCTTAGTGTTTGTTCTACCGTTGAAACGGTGTCCATTGTGTCGGTGTTAGTCATTGACTGAATCCTAACAGGATTTTCTCCACCTATGCCAATGTTTCCAACCATTACTTGCTTTGTAATGCGTCTTGAAACAGGGTTTGATACCTCCCAAGCAGGAATATTTCTATTCATAATATTCATTTGTTGATAATAGAGAACAAAAGTACAGAAAAACTCCGAGACGCACAAAAATATTTCTTTGATTTAATTATTTGTTTCTTCGTTTAAATTCTGAGGGAGAAAGATTTTCCATTCTTTTAAAGAAGTTTGAGAAATTAGCAAGAGAATTAAATCCCAATTCTTCTGCTATTTTTTCTGTTGAATAATCGTTTTCTAAAAGTCTTTTCTTGCATTCGTTTGCTAATTTCTCATCTATCCATCTTTTTGGAGTCTTTCCTGTGTTTGATTTTATCACAAACTCAAAATAACCCTTAGATAAATTACAACTTTCTGCATAAAAATTAGTGTCTTTGTTTATTGTTTCACATTCATCTAATAGACTGAAAAATTTTTCGCAAACTCCATAGTCGTTAAAAAACACATTCTCTGTTTTTTCTTTTAAAGAAAGATAGTAATACGCACGCATCAAATTCGTAACAGCCTCTATTCTGTAAGGAGTTGTTGTATAAGAAAGACATTTCTTTACGTCTTTGAATAGATTTGAGAAAATCTTTTTCTCTCTTGATTCCAGAGAATACAAAGGCATTGCTTTAACTTTGTTGTGATAAGTGGTGTTGAGTATATTGTTTGTTAAAAAATTATCTTTCAAACTTGGAGCAATAACTAAGTAGTGAATTTTTATGTCGTTGCTGTAAGAAATAAATTCCAATTCATTATTCTCTTGTACAAGAAAAAGAGTAGGTGCTTGCAATTCATATTTTTTCATATCCAACATAACGACAACACTCCCCTTTTCAATGAAAATGTCTAAGTAATAATCGGTTTGATAAGGTTCAAAGTTGTTTTTGAGAATTTCAATATTGTTAGAGTACAACAAATCGTAGTTTATCTTCTCTTTACTTTTTGCCTTATCAAATTGTTCTTGCCAATTGAATAAACAAGCCTTGTTTTTCATAAACAGAAACGCTAAATTTTAATTTTTTGCAAATATAACATAATTATAATACAAAAATTAAAAATCTTGTAAATCTTAAAAAAGTCCTTGTAAATTAGAAATAAAGTTCTGAAATTTTTATTATACTTTTGCAAACGAAAATTTTCACAATTTTTTTAGTACTAAAAACCAAACGAAACAA
>CALEFF010000070.1 GCA_937876865.1 uncultured Bacteroidales bacterium
CCAAAACGAAGTAAAAAATTTGGACGATATTTCAAAAAATCATACCTTTGCAAACAGAAAATTTAGAAACTAAAAATTATGCCTATGGTAATAGAAAAAGAAAGATAATTAAGACTGAGTTAAATTTTTACGACATAAAATAGCGTTTTAGCTTATAATTGGTTTTCTGAAACTTCGACACTTTCAGCACATTCACCAAAAGAATAAGCCAAGAACGCTCACGAGTGAAATCGTGGGCTTCTCTTATTTGGTGAATAGGTAGTCGAAGACCTCAGAAAACAATAAGAAAAAAGTCCCACGTTTTTTTTATGCCTTGAAGTCAAAGAAGAGAAAATAAATAATCGCCATTTGGGACTTGGGCGAAGAAAGAAAAAAAGTTAAAATATGAAACAAAAATTATTAATTATGTTAAGTGCATTATTGTTTGCAACGACAATTTATGCACAAACTGAGCAACAGACATCTGATAAGGTAAAAAGAACCGATGTTGTGGTTATTGACGGATATTTAAAGGTATATCCGGAAAATTTGGGCGAGTTTTCAGAAGAACCAATTGCTTTAATCTCTCAATTAAACAAAGAGTGTAAGTATGGTTATAACACTTGGAGAGTTCCAACTCAAAGAGAAATAAATATGATACGCTCAAATGGTTACGCATCTGACCAAAAATATATGACACAATCTGATTATAATGGTATATTGCTTCTTGTAACAACACAAGAAACAGAAATAGAAAAATCAGAAATTAAAAAAAATACTACTAAAATACATGCAAAAAAACATGAAATAAGTTTTCACGCAGGAGAATATACCCATTTAAAAGAAATTGATTACAACAACAATAAGAGTAAAACAAGTTGGTCAATAGGATTGAAGTATAAATACAAACCTTTCAAAGAATATGATATAAGATTTTTTGGAGAAATTGGAAGTGAAGTTAATTATTATGAATATTTACCTTCTGATTATAGTTGGTGGATTGATGATACAGTTTATATTTTACCGATTATTGTTGGAGTAAACTATGAGTACAGAATAAATAACAATTGGAGCGTTTTTGGAGACCTTGGATTTGGAGTTAATATTCCTATTTCAAAAGATTATGTAGATGAATATTCTTATGAAGGTTCGCAATCTATCTCTGGAATCAGAAGATACTATGATGTAAGTAAAAAATGTTCTTTAAAATATCTGATGGGGTATACTTTATCTCCTGAAATAGGTTTTGCATACAATAATTTTATGTTTAGTTTCAAATTTAATTTTTATAGCAATAAGGCTAAATTTGAACGCTCTGAGGAAACAATATTTAGAGATGAACGATTTGAATCTTATAACGAGTATGATAATTTTTCAGAAAAATATTTCTCAACTAGATATTCTTTTTCCTTACGTATAGGTTATCGTTTTTAATAAATAATATCAACATTTAGAAGTTGTGCCCGACACGAATTAGGGTATTAAAAGTATGAAAAAATATTTTTTTATTGCAATTGTAGCAATTGTTACAGTGTTTGGCTTTTCAAGTTGTTCTCACAGTAATTTAAATGGTGTTTTAAATGGCACAGAACTTAATTCTGCAAATTATGAATATGTTCGCCCTATAACATCAACTGCTGAAGCAACTTATATTTTTGGTATAGGAGGTGGTAATGTAGAACAACAAGCAATTGAAGATTTAAGAAAAAAAGCGAACTTAAAGCAAAATCAAGCTTTAAATAACTATTCAGTAACTACAGATTGGTACTTCTTTCTACCATTCGTGGCTATTAAAACTGTTACGGCAAGTGCCGACATCGTTGAGTTTAATGAATAAATCTTAACTCAAAGAAAAACGCTCGTAAGTCTTTGTTTTATTTTGACAAACGAGCGTTTTATTTTTTTATTTCTTTGAATTGTGTTGCTTTGTTGTGTTACAATTCAAATATATTAAAGTTATAGTTTTTGACATTAAAGATTAGGAGTTTGTTTTTCAAGGAATGTTCGGTGTAATTGCTTAAAAACTTTATAACTTCGTTTGAGGCGATAGATGCAATGATTGAAGGCAAAACGCCAATCACTGCTTTGTTTTTATTACTCTCTTCTTTCAATAGGTTTTCTTCCGGAAAAAGGGTTCTATAATTAGCAGAATCTTCCTCGCAATTAAGCAAAGCGACTTGCCCTTCAAAGTCCGAGATAGCGGAATAAACAAAAGGCTTTTTCAATCTTTGACAAGCGTCATTTATTACATAACGTGTTGCAAAGTTATCGCAACAATCCACAACAATATCATAGTCTTTGATAATCTTTTCAGCATTTTCTTTGCTCAAAAACTCATTGTAGCAAATTATCTTGCAATCGCTATTCACTTCCCTAAGGTTTTCTTTTGCTTTTTCAACCTTTTCCTCTCCTATTTGCGACTCTCTGTAAAGAATCTGACGATGCAAATTACTTAAACTAACCTCATCTTTATCAATTAAGCCGATTTTTCCAATGCCTGAGGCGACAAGCAAAAGACTTGCAACGCTTCCCAATCCTCCAACGCCAACAATCAAGACTTTTGCTTGCTTTAACTTTTCTTGTCCTTTGCTTCCAAAGCCCTCTAACTCTATTTGACGAGAGTATCTCAAAAAATCCTTTTCCTCTAACATTAACTTAAAATTTTATCCCAATCTTTAAATACTACATCATAGCCTTGCGAGCGTACCATTGTTTCCATTTCTTCTACGCTTCTATCATCATTTACGTGGAATTGTTCTAATTCTACATCAGGATTAGAATAACCTCCCGGCTCTGTTTTACTTCCTGCACTCATTGAGGTAATGCCAAGAGAAACAAAATGATTCCTCATCTCAGGTCTTTCTCTTGTACTCATTGTTATTTCAACATCGTTATCAAAAAGGCGAAATGCCCAAATGATTTGAGCAAATTGCTTTTCGTTCACGCAATAATCTGCTTGAAATCCTCCTGCGGCAGGTCTCATTCTTGGAAAAGAAATAGAGTATTTTGTCTTCCAATAATTCTTTCTCATAAATTGCAAGTGCATTGCAAGAAATAGCATTTCCGTTCTCCATTCTTCTAAACCAATTAATGCTCCCATTCCAACTCTATGAATGCCTGCTTTGGCTAATCTTTCGGGACACTCCAAGCGATAAAGATAATTTGACTTCATTCCCTTAGGATGATAATATTTGTAGCGACTTTCGTTATATGTTTCTTGATAAACATAAACCGAATTAGCACCAGCTTGAATCAATCTCTCGTATTCTTCTGTTTTCATCGGGAATACTTCCAAATTTATTGCAGAAAAATAAGGACGACATAGCTTTATAGCATTTTCAATGTAAGAAACGCCTGCATTTTTATGATTTTCCCCTGTAAGCAAAAGCACATTATCATAGCCCATTGCTTTGATTGCTTTTATTTCTTCCAAGATTTGCTCATCGGAAAGAGTAATTCTACCTATTTGATTGTTGTGATTAAACCCACAATAAATACAATGATTACTACATTCGTTTGAAAGATACATAGGAATGTAAAACTGCATAACCTTTCCAAAGCGTTTTTGTGTAATATTTCTACTCATAAACGCCATTTGTTCAAGATATTTTTCTGCCTTTGGAGAAACTAACGCTTTAAAATCCTCAATATCTAAATATTTTTTTGACAAGGCTCTTACAACATCATTTTCCGTTTTAGAATATATACTATCTGTTACCTCTTGCCACGAAAGTGATTTTACAATATCATAAAAACTCTTTTCCATAACTATTCTCCTTGCTTTGAAACCTCACGAGAAATCCTCATTGCACAGAAATCAGGTCCACACATTGTGCAAAACGGAGTTCCTTTTAACTTTTCTTCACCATAATACTCTATTGCCCTTTCTCTATCCAAAGCAAGATTAAACTGATCGTTCCAACGAAAATCAAATCTCGCCTTACTTAGTGCATTATCTCTTTCCATAGCCGAAGGATGTCCCTTTGCAATGTCGGCAACGTGTGCTGCAATTTTATAAGCCATTATTCCCTCTCTTACATCTTCTTTATTTGGAAGAGCAAGGTGTTCTTTTGGCGTTACATAACAAAGCATTGCCGTTCCTAACCAGCCAATCATTGCCGCACCAATTGCAGAAGTAATATGATCATAAGCAGGAGCAATATCTGTTGTCAAAGGTCCCAAGGTGTAAAACGGAGCATTATGACACAAAGTCTTTTGTTTCTCCATATTTTCTGCAATTTTGTGCAAAGGAACGTGTCCCGGACCTTCAATTAATACTTGAACATCATATTGCCATGCGACTTTTGTCAATTCTCCCATTGTTTCCAATTCTCCAAATTGTGCTTCATCGTTTGCATCTGCAATACTTCCCGGACGTAATCCATCTCCTATGCTTACTGCAACATCATATTGAGAAAGGATTTCACAAATTTCAGCAAAATGTGTATAAAGGAAGTTTTCTTCTTTGTGATAAGTTATCCATTTTGCCATAATAGAACCACCACGAGAAACAATTCCAGTAACTCTTTTCTTGGTTAAAGGTATATGTTTTTGCAATAAGCCTGCGTGAATAGTGAAATAATCCACTCCTTGTTCACATTGCTCTATTAAAGTGTCTTTAAAAATCTCCCAACTAAGATTTTCGGCCTTTCCTCCTGCTTTTTCTAAGGCTTGATACAAAGGAACGCTTCCAATTGGCACAGGAGAATTTCTCACAACCCACTCTCTTATCTCGTGAATGTGGTTTCCTGTCGATAAATCCATAAGAGTATCTCCTCCCCATTTAGCTGAATAAACCGCTTTCTCAACTTCTTTCTCCATATCGCTTGAAAGTGCCGAGTTTCCTATGTTTGTGTTTATCTTTACTAAGAATTTACTTCCTATAATCATAGGCTCTGCTTCGGGGTGATTGATATTTGCAGGAATTACTGCACGTCCTGCTGCTACTTCCTCACGTACAAATTCTGGTGTTATGTAACTATTTTCGTTTTGCTTTGAAGAAAGATTTTCTCTTATTGCAACATATTCCATTTCGGGCGTAATAATTCCTTGTTTTGCTAAGGCCATTTGAGTAATTCTACAACCTTGCTTTGCTTTATAAGGTAAATTTTTAACAGGAAAACGAACCTTGTCAAGACTCTTATCATTTAATCTTAGATTGCTATAAACAGAACTAAATTCACTAAGTCTTTGAATATCGTTTCTTTCTTTTAGGAATTTTTCTCTTAGTCTTGGAAGTCCTTTCTTTAAATCTGTTGTTATGTTTTCATCGCCAAATGCTCCCGAAGTATCGTATAATCTTACGCTTCCATTGCTTTTTCTCTCTCCATCTACAATGCTATCGGTTAATTTCACCTCTTGCATTCCTACTTCTATATCAAAAAGATTTCCTTTTTCGTATATTTTTCTTTTTGCATTAGATGCTTCACATTTTGTATTATTCATATTCTTATTTTTTTAACATTAGAAATTCAAAAACTCTGTTAGCGGAGAAGA
Source organism: uncultured Bacteroidales bacterium (assembly GCA_937876865.1). GTDB lineage: Bacteria > Bacteroidota > Bacteroidia > Bacteroidales > P3 > Onthomorpha. The sequence goes on from CALEFF010000070.1 coordinate 5,476, forward strand.
TGCTTGTGCTGTATTGAATGAAGTTGCTAATCCACTTTCGTATGCCTGCCTTCCTGCTTTTACAGCCAAAGAAAAGGCTTCTGCCATCGCAATAGGGTCGCCCGCAATCGCAATTGCAGTGTTTACAAGCACAGCATCGGCTCCTAATTCCATTGCTTGCGCTGCATGACTTGGTGCTCCTATGCCTGCATCTATTACAACCGGTACATTACTTTGCTCAATTATTATTTCCAAAAGCTCTTTTGTTACCAATCCTTTATTGCTTCCTATCGGAGAGGCTAAGGGCATTACGGTTGCAGCACCAACTTCTTCTAATTGTTTACACAAAACAGGGTCTGCTTGAATGTATGGCAAAACTATAAAGCCATCTTTTACTAATTCTTCTGTGGCTTTTAGGGTTTCTATCGCGTCTGGAAAAAGATATTTAGGGTCTGGATGAATTTCAAGTTTCAACCAATTTGTTTGAAGGGCTTCTCGTGCCATTTGTGCTGCGAAAACGGCTTCTTTTGCATTTCTTACTCCTGAAGTATTAGGCAAAAGAATTACTTTTTCTCTGTCTATGTAAGAGAGCATATCGTCTTCTTTTGAATTTTCAATGTTTACCCTCTTCATTGCAGTAGTTACCATTTGCGTTTGAGAGATTTCTATTGCTTTTCCCATAATTTGATTTGAGGGAAATTTGCCTGTGCCTAAGAATAGTCTTGATTCAAATTCTTGTCCTGCGATTATCAATTTTTTTTTCATTGTTTTTTTATTTTTTTTCTTTGATTTTTTAAATTTTTTCTTTGAAATATTTTCTTAATTCTTTGATTTTTTTTTCAGGATTTTTACTCTCCAAAATCAAAGACGAAAGTGCTATGCCATAAACCTTGGTTTGAGAGAGTTTTTCCACATCCTCTAAGCGTATTCCTCCTATTGCATAAATTGGAATATCTACATCTATGTCTTTATATCCTTCTAATCCAAGAATAGGACTTAGATTTTCCTTTGTTGAAGTAAAGCGATAGGGCCCTAACCCTATGTAATCGGCACCTTCTTCATAGGCTTTAAGGATTTGCTCTTTGGTATTGCAAGTCCGTCCTATGATTTGAAAAGGTTTAAGCTCGTTTCTTGCAAGTGAAATCTCTTCATCTTTTTGACCAAGATGCACTCCGTCTGCTTCAATCTCTAAGGCAAGACGATAATCATCGTTAATAATTAACTTAGCCTTATATTTTTCGCATTCTTTCTTTAAGATATTTGCCGCTTCCCTCCTTTGACTTAGGCTACTATGCTTCATTCTTAGTTGAATAAGCTTTATGCCGTTGTCTAAGGCAAGTTTTGCACTATCTATGTAAGAATACTTATCGTTTTGGTGTGTTATAAAGTATATTCTATCCATTTTTATTCTTGTTTTATTTCCATAGAAAGCCCATAATCGCAGCACCAGAAAATCCAATCTCTTTTAATGCGGGAAATTTGCTTGGTTCAACGCCCGAAAGTGCAAAGACGTTTTCGTCAATCACACCTTGCTTTACGGCTTTTCTTAATTCTTCTTTTGAAAACTTTGCCTCATATCCTTCTTTGCTTATACTATTATATATAGGTGAGAGAAAAACATAATCACATTTTGATTTCCATTCTTTAACCTCTTCTATGCTATGACAACTTCTACTTATTCTTCCCTCAAAAGCAAAAGGCGATGTATAATTGTTGCGAGCGTTGAGATGCACTCCTCCTATTTGAAATTCTTTTGCTACTTCCAAACAATCGTGTAGCGAAAGGCGTTTTCTAATTGCAAGAGGCAAGTCTTCAAGCCAAAGAGACATTTGCACAGAAGTAAACTCTGGTTTGCGAATATGAAAATATTCTATCTCATTATTTTGAAGCAAGTTTTTTATTATTTGCTTTTCCTTTTCCCAATCTTTGTATTGAGGGAGTGTTATGCCTATTAACCTCCACATGTTGCATTTATTATTGTTATTTCATCTGCTTCTTTTAGTTGCGTTTCGCTCCATTGCGTTTTTTTCACAACTTTATTACCAATTGCAACTGCACAAAAAGATGCCTCTACTTGCAATAATTCTAATAGTTGATAGATGTTTGTTTGCGTATCTAGCTCTATTTGTTTTTTATTTACAATTACTTTCATAAAATTTTTGTTTTTGAGGATTAAAAAAATGATTTAAACTTCCGTTTCCTTTTCCAGAGAAAATATCTTTTGATTCCAAGATTGCCGAATAAACATATTCCTTTGCAAGACCAATAGAGGTTTTGTAATCATGGCCTAAGGCAAGATAAGAAGCAATAGCCGAAGAAAGAGAACAACCTGTGCCGTGAGTGTTTTGACTATCTATTTTCTTTGATGTATAAGTTTGAAAGCTATTATCAACATCCAAAAAAAGATCAGTACATTCCCCTTGTTCAAAATGTCCTCCTTTTATAAGCACTCTTTTTGTTTTAAGACTATTTTTAATAAATAGTGCTACTTCTTTTTGCTCGGCAAGGCTATTTATACTTTTTATTTGAGCAAGAGAAGCTGCTTCAAAAAGATTTGGCGTAATAATATCTACCAAAGGAAAGAGATAGTCTATCATTGCTTGCCTTGCATCGTCTTGAAGCAAGGAAGCTCCGCTTGTTGCTATCATTACAGGGTCTAAAACAACACTTCCTTGAAATTTATGCCTGATTAAACTTTCGGATACTTCTTTTATAATATCTTTATCAAAAAGCATTCCGATTTTTATGGCTTTTACGGGTAAATCTTCTAAAATTGCATCTATTTGATTGCGAATTAAAGATTTTTTTAATGCAAAAACATCTCTTACTCCTAAGGTATTTTGTGCCGTAACAGCACTTATGCAACTACAAGCAAACAAACCCAAAGAAGAAATGGTTTTTATGTCGGCTTGAATGCCAGCTCCACCACAAGAATCTGAGCCTGCGATTGTTAAAACGGGAATAATCTGTTTTTTTCTAATCATTACACTCTCTTTTTTCTGTGATTTGAGAGTGTACTTCAAAAGAAGATATTTCCCCTGTCTGCATTATCAGACCGGTCAAAGGGTATAATCTCAGCCTACAAAAAGTAAGCACCCCCAAATCTTTTATACAATAAAATAAAAACTACTTCGTTTAATTGATAGTGCAAAATTAGAATAATTATTTAAAAGAAAAAAATTTTAAACCTTAAATAAATAAAATAAAGCGATGAAAAGAACCTATTTATTGATTGCAAGCCTTGTTTTAATCTTAGCAGGAGCATGTAATAAGAAAGCGGAACAAGAACTTTTAATGCAAAAAGCACTTCAAGACTCAGTTGAAGCTGCCTTAGCCGCTAAAAACACCGAAGTAGAAATGCTTTTCCAACAACTAAACGAGATAGAAGAAAACCTAAGCGTTGTTACATCGAAATATGCTGACGTTTCAAAAATCAAAGACAAAACAGGAGAAGTAAATGTTGATACAAGAACAAAAATAACCTCACAAATCCAAGACATTAACGACCTATTGACCGAACAAAAGCAAAAGATTGACAATCTTAACGCTCAATTAAGAAAACAAAAGAATACAAACAAAGAACTAACTGCCTTTATTGAAAAATTACAAACAAGAATTTCCGAACAAGAAGAAGAAATACAATTATTAACTACTGAATTGCAAAAACATAAAATAGTTATAGAAAATCTTAACCGCAATTTAGACGAGTTAAACAAGAAAAACCAAGACAAAGACGAAAGAATTTTAAAAATTGAAGAAGAAAAGAATGCTGCATACTATGTAATAGGAGAAAAGAAAGAACTTCTTGAAAAAGGAATTATCAATAGAAAAGGAGGATTTCTTGGAATTGGAAAACGTAGTGTTGCAAGTAGCGATTCAGAACTTAAAAACTACAAAAAAATAGATATTCGCCGAGTACCAGAAATAGAATTACCTGGAACAAAAATAAAAATACTTACCTCACACCCAAGCGAATCTTATAGATTAGAGTCAGATGCTAAACGTCCTACAAGACTTGTAATTACAAATCCTTCATTGTTCTGGCAAAAAAGCAAATTCCTTGTTATAGAACTTGATTAAAAGAAAACCGAAATACATAATATTTACTTAATGGGCATAATTTTTATAATTTGTGCCCATTTTTTATTTTTTTTTCTTACTTTTGCAAAAACGTTTATTTATTAACTAAAATTTAATTGGTATGAAAAAATTTATGTTTATGGCATTTGTAGCAGTTTTAGCTATTTTGCCTTTGTCAAATGTAAAAGCCCAAAATTGGGGAGTAGGTCTTGTAGGTGGTTTTGACTACGGTATTCAAGTAAAGAAATACATGGGAGGAAATAACCTTGACTTCCGTGGACACCTTCATAATCACGGATTCCAAGTTGCAGGATTGTACGAATGGAATCACGACCTTGGAAGCAACTTTACTTTGTATTATGGAGCAGGAGCAGGACTTGGAACATGGAGAATCTCTGCTGACCACGATATGGGCTTTGGTCTTGACATTGAAGCTATAGTTGGAGTTGAATGGCAAATACCTGGCGTTCCTTTAGCATTGTCTTTAGATTACAGACCAGCATTTGAAATCCTTCCAGAAACAAGTTTCTACGCAAAAGGATTTGCATTCGGAATTAAATACTTATTCTAAGAATAGGTAATAAAAGAAATAAAAAGGAGCAACGACTATTAAGGTTGTTGCTCCTTTTGTTTTATAAAGAAAACAATGATATAAAACTATGAAAAATCGGCTTTTTATTTTGAAAAATCAATGAAAAAATTAAAAAAATCAAAGACTTTTTTGACATTTTTAAGGTCTTAAAAAGTTAAGTCTTTGATTTTGTAAGTTTTAATCAAGGGTTTATATTTTCAATATTTGCAATCAGAAATTTTAGAGTTGAAAATTCTTTAAGCATTCGGGCTTAACCTATGGTAAAACGAATTTATTTTACAACAAAACGCTCGTTTGTCAAAATAAAACAAAGACTCACGAGCGTTATTCTTTGAGTTAATTATGGTTCTCGTGTACCTACCATTGTACTTCCATTTAATTCAATCTCGGTAATATCATCTAAATAAAATACATGTCGCACCCAACTATAATTTCCGTTTGAATAATATCTTATTTTTACCTTTTCCGCTTTTGAACTCGCAGTAAAAGTATATTCTTTTCCTGAAACAAGGTTATTTATAGTATGGCTTCCAACTCTTTCTTCGGCATTATTATATTCATAAATGAATAAATCATCTCCTCTCCAATAATAATCTCCCGTTATAGTGTATTCTTGTCCAAAAATACCTTCACAAGATGAAAATAGAGTTAATGATGATATAACTAAAATTAGACTTAATAATTTTTTCATAGTCAATCTTCTTTATTTTTAAAAGGTTAAAGAAAGACCTATCCCTGTTGTGAATTGCGGACTTACACTACCGCTTGGCATCATTAGATTATTGTATGAAAATTCAGGTCGAAAACCTAAACTTGCCTTGTCTCCAATCTTGAAACTAAAATATCCGTTTTGAATATTTGTCTGTTTAGCCAATTTAGACGCTTCACCAATTGAGACTATCAAAGCTGCAAGATGTGAAATGCCATAAAAAACGGCTCCCACAGAGACTAAATCTTCTGATCCGGTTGATATTCCTATTCCCATCATACCTCCAAACAATAAAGGCTCTCCTAATAATGACCATAGTAACATTCCGGTACCTTTTTTCCCACTTGTAGCGTATAATTCTCCACATCCAGGCAATAAGAACGAAAGAAAACCTGCCAAAAATTGAGATTTTGATTCTTTAACCACATAAACATTTTGGTTCATCATATTTGGATTTCCTTGCGTTTGAACCATATTTGGATTAACCACGATTGGAGTTCCCGGCATTTGCACTTGAACATTTGTTTGTTGAGGTTGAGTAGAATTATTGTTCTCAATAGTTTCCTTAGACATCTTTTCAATCTCATCCATCTTGTAAACAAAAATGCTACCATCGGCTGTTTGAATTTTAATGCTTTCGTTCGGAATTTGTTCTATTATTATACCTTTTGTAATTCCGCCATTTTTCAAATGAACTACGTCTCTCATATTTGTTTGAGCAGACACTGCTAATCCCATAAAAAGGATTGCAACTAATACAAATAATTTTTTTACCATTTTTTTAATTTTTTAAATTGTTAATACTGTTTTTTATTTAATTGTTATTTGATTTCATAAAAGTAACCCTTATTCCACGCTCCAAATCTTTACGCTTTGATCCCATGAAGAAGAAACTATTTTTTTGCCATCGGAACTAAATGAAACAGACCACACGCTTTCTGTATGTCCTTGCAGAGTTTGTAAACATTGTCCTGTGTTTGCATCCCATATCTTAATGGTTTTATCATATGATGCAGAGACAATTTTTCTTCCGTCAGGACTATACTTAGCATCACAAACAACTTTTTTATGTCCTTTCAAAGTTTGAATACATTGTCCTGTGTTTGCGTCCCATATTTTAACGGTTTTATCACCTGAACCGCTGATAATTTTTGTGCCATCAGGGCTAAAAGAGACAGAATTAAGATATTTTTCTGAATTTATAGTTTGTAAACATTGTCCTGTACTTGCGTCAAAAATTTTAATCTCTTTATTATTCCCACCCCAATCGTTCCGTATACGAGACGCAATCCTTTTTCCATCGGGGCTAAATGAACTTTCTGTTGGATGTCTTAGATTTTTTTCCATCGGAATTTGAGAATAAAATCCTGTATTTATGTCCCAAATTTTTATTGAACTTTCAAAAGCGCTTGAATAGACTATTTTTGCTCCGTCAGGACTGATAATTAAATCTGAAAGTTGGCGAGCATCTTCAATTTCTCCCTTTAAAACTTGTAAGCACTGCCCTGTATTTGCATCTAATATTATGATTCCAAATGGCGTTACTGAGACTACTTTTGAACCATCGGGAGTAAACGAAGCGGTATATACTCCTTCAAAACCATCACATCTGAAATTTCTTAAACATTGTCCTGTGTTTGCGTCCCAAATCTTGATTGTTTGATCGGCTGATGCGGTAACAATTTTTGTTCCGTCAGCACTGAACGAAGCTTCGTAGATTCTTGTGCCAAAATGTAAGTTATGCAATAATTTTACATTACTTATACTTTGTGCAAACAACGAATTGCCTACCGCAAACAAGGTTGCAAACACCGCAATCGTTGTTAATTTTTTTAATTTCTTCATATTTCTAATTATTATTTAGTATAGTTTTAATTTTATTTTAACTATTCTTCCTTACAATCATATAATTCTGTAACAAAATCATAGAATGAAGGTGCGGTGGAAGGCTCTCTGCCGTTATATGACGAACAAGTGCCAGGTAATACGTCATAAAACGTTTCTGTAGAAGTAGTTTCACTTCTTATAGACCAATCAGAACCATAGAATATTCCCCTATACTTACATACACAATCAACAGATGGATTCAAAAAACTATTTTCGCAGCTTGCAAACAAAATTGCAAAGAGTACAATCAAACTTAAATTTTTTAATTTCTTCATTTTTTTAATTATTTTTTTGATTTTGCCCAAGTCCCAAATGGCGATTACTTATTTCTTTTCTTTGACTTCAAGGCATAAAAAAACGTGGGACTTTTTTCTTATCAACGTGTGAGGTCTTCGACTACCTAATCAGTCAAACAAGAAAAGCCCACGATATTACTCGTGAGCGTTCTTGGCTTAACTATTGACTGATTTGTATGAAAGTGTCGAAGTTTCACACGTCTTAGTATAAGCAAAAACGCTTTTATATGTCGTATTAAAATTTACTCAGTCTAATTATCTTTCTTTTTCTTTTACCATAGGCATAATTTTTCGTTAATAATTTTTCACG
>CALEFF010000071.1 GCA_937876865.1 uncultured Bacteroidales bacterium
CGCTGCCAGATTAAACCGAGAGCTTCGCTGAAAAGCGAGGCTCTTTTTTTTTGAGTCTACGAGACTACAAGACTTATATCAAGAAGAATAATAGATTATAAATCTTTCCAAAACATTATAAGCAAAGGTAAAATAAGGAAACTTCCAAAACATAATAAAAAGATTGGTATATTAAAATCATCTGTTAAGGCAATATTATAATATTCACGTTGATAATTAGGGAAAAGTCCGTTAATTAGTTTTGGATATTTAGCTTCGATATCCCATTTCTTGATAGGCTGTTCAAATGCGGTTGAGTAGACATATTTCCCTGTTGAATCAAAGACAACTTCTTCAACATATCTTTGGCAACCAGAGAGAATATTTAAACAATCACCATTTTTAGTATCCCAAATTCTAATAGTCCCATCGATTGAAGCAGAGGCTAATTTTTCACCATTAGGACTATATGATAATCCGTTTATGATATTAAAATGTCCTTTGAGAGTTAAAACAATTTTTTCTGTTTGTAAATCCCAAATTTCTATCTTATTATTTGGATAGCCAAAACCTGCTGCCAAATATTTTCCATCAGGGCTATATCTAATAGAATATGCTGACTTGTTGCCAACTTTTTTAATCAATTCTTTTGTATCTACATCAAATATTTCAATACCTCTTTCACTATGAGAAGTAGCTATTTGCTTTTTATCAGGAGAATAGCACGCTTCATAATAAAATCCTTTTGATTTATCATAATTATAAGGGAATTCATCTTCATTTATTGAACCATACCTTGAATATGTATTCTCTAATTTATTAAAGAATTTAGAATAGTACTTTTCTTCATTATAGGATTGAATAGAAAAATCCCACGATAAATAAAGATTGATTGCAGATAATAGGAACGCAAAGTATAAAAAAACTCTAAAAAACTTATCCATTGCAAAAAATATTGATTGTTCTTTTATATATATTTTCTATAAAACGAGGAAGATGAATGAATTATTTTGACTATTATAGAAAAGGCTGAGACTATGAAAAAAAGTCTTTGCTTTTTGAAATTTTTTCAAAGAAAAAATCTTTTTTTTCTTTGCTTTTTTTGATTTTTTCTTTGCTTTTTTTTCTTCTTTGCAAACCTCGGTCTCTACATTTTATTGATTTGTGTTTAATTCTTTGATTTTCAAACTTGAAAGCAAAGATTCAAAAAAAGGGGTGGGGTAAATAAGTCTTTTTTAAGGAAAGAAATATGCTGATTTATTTGCCTGATAACCAAATAAATCATACCTTTGCAAAGTCTTTTACATAGAAACACCTGTCTATAAGACGCATTTAATTTCTACTATTGTAGATGGGCAACGGTATATAAGGCTCAGATTATGTCTAAAAGACGCATTTAATTTCTACTATTGTAGATGCGGATAAGTGTTTGATTTTTGGCGGAGTCTAAAAGACTAATTTAATTTCTACTATTGTAGATTTGCTCCTGTTTCCCAATTATTGAAAGGTCTAAAAGACATATTTAATTTCTACTATTGTAGATGAGAGAATGAGAGCTTGCAGGTGGAAAAGTCTAAAAGACGCATTTAATTTCTACTATTGTAGATTGATCACGGTGCAAAATTACATTTACAACGTCTATAAGACGCATTTAATTTCTACTATTGTAGATCATTGGGAAGAAAAAGCAAATGAAAGTGGTCTAAAAGACACATTTAATTTCTACTATTGTAGATCCTAAGATTATTGATTTAGCAAATAAGTCTAAAAGATGCATTTAATTTCTACTATTGTAGATGCTCATTATCGTGCATTAACGTACATTGTCTATAAGACGCATTTAATTTTTTGTTAGTCTTTGTTTTGGAAATATAAATCAAAGAAAAAATAATAATTCAAGGGGTTATTTGATACAATTTCTTAAATTTGCAATACACAAAAAAAGAATGGTTATGGCAAATTTTGAGAATTTTACAAATCTTTATTCTATTTCAAAAACGCTTCGTTTTGAATTGCGACCTATTGGAAAGACACAAGACTTTATAGAAAAGCATGGCTTGTTGAAAGAAGATGCTCATCGTGCTGATAGTTACAAAAAAGTAAAGAAACTAATAGATGAATATCATAAAGACTTTATAGAAAAATCGCTTTCGTCTTGTAAATTGAAAATAGAGAGTAATGATAAGAAAGATTCTTTAAAAGAGTATTGTGAACTTTATAAGAAAAAAGATAAAAGTGAATCAGATAAAAAAGCATTCAAAAAGATACAAGACCAATTACGAAGTCAAATTGTAAAAGCCTTTAATGATAGAGAAGAATTTAAAGAATTAGGTAAAAAAGAGTTGATAACTGATTTGCTGCCTAAGTTTTTAGATGATGAAAACAATAAAGAATTAGTTGAAGAGTTCAAAACTTTCACTACATATTTCACAGGGTTTCATGAAAACCGTAAAAATATGTATTCAAGTGAAGAGAAATCAACTGCAATAGCCTATCGACTAATTCACGAAAACCTTCCTAAACATTTAGACAACGTTTCTATTTTTGAAAAACTTAAAACCTCAAAGGTAAGTGAAGAGTTTGCAAATATAAGCAAAGATTTGAAAGAAGAATTGCAAGGAAAGAGTTTAGAAGATTTCTTTTTGATAGAATCTTACATTGAATTGCTTTCACAATCTCAAATAGATAGATATAATGCCTTAATAGGAGGAAAGTCGCTTGAAAAGAATAAAAAGATAAAAGGCTTAAACGAATACATAAACCTTTATAATCAAAAGCAAAAAGATAGCAAGGACAGATTACCAAAATTGAAAATGTTGTATAAACAAATACTAAGCGATAGAGGTGCTTTGTCTTGGTTGCCTGAAACTTTTAGCTCGGATAATGAACTTTTAGAAAAAATAGAAGAATGTCGTAGAGAATTTACAACAAATGAAGATGGTAAGGGTAGCCTTTTGGAAAAAATCAAACAATTGATAATCTCCCTTGACAAATACGATGTTAACAAAATATATATCCGCAACGACATTCAAATAACCAATATTTCACAAAAGGTATTTGGCAGTTATGGAATTATTTATGCAGGACTAAGAGAATTATTAAAGAAAGATGTTAAGCAAAAAAAGAAAGAAAACATCGAAGACTATGAAGAAAGACTTGAAAAGCTAATAAAAGCCTTAGACAGTATAGCAATAAGCACGATAGAGGAAGGAGTTGCAAGTTTAGGATTAGAAAATAAAAGCTCAATTGTTGATTATTTTAAACAAAACATTGAAACTCTTTTCGTGGATATAGAAAATAACTACTCTAAGGTAAAAGACTTATTGAATATAGAATATTCCAAAGGGTGCAATTTAAAACAAGACAAAGTAAATGTTGAGAAAATCAAAAATTATTTAGATTCGCTAAAAGCTTTGCAAAACTATATAAAACCATTATGTGGAAAGGGCAACGAGGCTGAAAAAGATGAAAAATTTTATGGGGACTTTACTCTATTATGGGACGAGTTTAATAAAATAACTCAACTCTACAATATGGTAAGAAACTATCTTACACAAAAACCTTATTCGGAAGAAAAAATCAAACTTAATTTTCAAAACTCTACATTGCTAAAAGGTTGGGACTTAAATAAAGAAAGAGATAATACAAGTGTGTTGTTAAGAAAAGATGGTCTTTACTATCTTGCAATAATGAATAAAAATCATAATGCAGTATTTGATGTTAAAAACACAAAAGATAAAAACAACGGAGAGTGTTATGAAAAAATAGAATACAAACTCTTACCAGGACCAAATAAAATGCTCCCCAAAGTTTTTTTATCTACAAAAGGAATTGCGGAATTTAATCCAAGTAATGAATTATTAAAAAATTACCAAAACGAAACACACAAAAAAGGCGATAAATTTAAGATTGAAGATTGTCATGCTTTGATAGATTTCTTTAAAACTTCAATAGAAAAACATAAAGATTGGAAACATTTTGGATTTGTTTTTTCGGAAACGAAGTCATACGAAGATTTAAGTGGATTTTATAGAGAAGTAGAACATCAAGGATATAAAATCACTTTTAGAAATATTGCAATTGATTATATTGATTCTTTGGTTGAAGAAGGCAAAATCTATCTTTTCCAAATCTATAACAAGGATTTTTCGCCTCATAGCAAAGGTACACCAAACCTTCATACGCTTTATTGGAAAATGCTCTTTGAAGGAGATAATCTTTCTAATGTAGTATATAAACTAAACGGAGAAGCAGAAGTGTTTTTCAGAAAAAAGAGTTTGCCAAACGATAAACCAACACACCCAGCAAACGAACCAATAGAACATAAAAACAAATTAAGTGGAGATTATAAGAGTGTATTTCCTTATGACTTGATAAAAGACAAACGATACACAGTTGATAAATATCAATTCCATGTTCCGATAACAATAAACTTTAAAAGTGAAAATATTGATAATGTAAATGATAGGGTAAATCAATACATTAGAGAATCAAAAGACCTACATATCATAGGAATTGACCGAGGAGAAAGACATTTACTATATATTTCGGTTGTTGATTTGCAAGGAAATATAAAGTATCAAACAAGTTTGAATGTTATAAATAACTATGATTACCACGATAAACTGACCGAAAGAGAAAAAGACAGAGACGAAGAACGCAAGAGTTGGCAAACAATAGAAGGAATCAAAGATTTGAAAGAAGGATACCTTAGTCAAGCGATTCACAAGATATGTAATCTTATGATAGAGTATAATGCTATTGTTGTACTTGAGGATTTGAATTTTGGTTTTATGCGAGGTCGTCAAAAGTTTGAACATTCCGTTTATCAGAAATTTGAAAAAATGTTGATTGATAAACTGAATTATTTGGCGGACAAGAAGAAAAACCCACAAGAAATAGGTGGATTATTGAAGGCATATCAATTAACAAATCAATTTAAAAGCTTTAAGGAATTAGAAAAACAAAGCGGATTTTTATTCTATACACAAGCTTGGAATACAAGTAAAATAGATCCTGTAACAGGTTTTGTAAATCTTTTCGATACTCGTTACACCAATAAAGAAAATGCAAGAAAATTCTTTTCAAACTTTGAAGATATACGTTTCAATAAAGAAAAGAATTATTTTGAATTTAAGTTTGATTACAACAACTTTACTACAAAAGCTGAGGAAACAAGAACTAAGTGGACTCTCTGTACATTTGGAGAAAGAATAGAGACTTTCCGCAATAGTGAAAAGAACTCTCAATGGGATAATAAGACTATTGACTTGACTAATTCGTTCAAAGAATTGTTTGAAAAGTACGGAATAAATTATTCGGATTTGAAAGAACAAATAGTAAGTCAAGAAAAGAAAGAATTTTTTGAAGAATTATTGCACTTACTTCGTCTTATGTTGCAAATGCGTAATAGTATAAGCAATACAGATGTGGATTATATAATTTCTCCGATTGCAGATGAGAAAGGAAACTTCTATTTAAGTTCTAAATGTGATGAATCTTTACCACAAGATGCCGATGCAAACGGAGCATATAACATTGCAAGAAAAGGAATTATGATAGTAGAGAGAATAAAAGCAGGTAAGAAAGGAGAGAAACTTGATTTGGCTATTTCAAACAAAGATTGGTTGAAATTCGCACAAAATAAACCTTATAGAAAGTAAGAAAGTTGGACGATCTTATTTTGATTTTCAAACTTTAAAGCAAAGAAATATGCTGATTTATTTGCCTGATAACCAAATAAATCATACCCTTGCAAAGTCTTTTACACAGAAACACCTGTCTATAAGACGCATTTAATTTCTACTATTGTAGATTAGGAGGAAGAGAGATGACAAACAACGGTCTAAAAGACACATTTAATTTCTACTATTGTAGATTGGAGAGTCATCGTATATTAGAGATAATGTCTAAAAGACGCATTTAATTTCTACTATTGTAGATTTAAAAATCTTTCAAAAGAATATATGTGGTCTAAAAGACACATTTAATTTCTACTATTGTAGATAGGTAGAGATTAATTGTTTATCTTTGTAGGCGTTTAGTTGAGAAAAAATTAAGATGGTTATGGAAAAAGAGAATAATATAACGCCTATAAATGATGAGATAGTTATTTATCAAACAGAAGATGGTAGTGTTAAGGTTGATGTGTTGTTTCAAGATGAGACTGTTTGGCTAACGCAAGAGCAAATGGCGTTGCTTTTTGGGAAATCAAAATCAACTATAAATGAACACATATTAAATATTTATCAAGAAGGAGAGTTGTTGGAGAAAGATAGTAAAAGAAAAATCGGAATTTCCGATTTTTCTACAAAACCAACAAATTTCTATAATCTTGATGTTATTATATCGGTAGGCTATCGTGTGAAATCTCGTCAAGGTACTATGTTTCGTATTTGGGCTACACAACGATTGAGGGATTATATAATTCGAGGATATGCTTTGAATGAAGAAAGGTTTAAAAAAGCTTCTTCTATGAATTATTTCCGCGAGTTGTTAGATAAGATTAGGGATATTCGCTTAGAGGAGAAGGTTTTTTATCAACAAATAAAGGATATATATAAGACAAGTATAGATTATGAACCTTCTGATGAGATTACAATTCAGTTTTTTAAAGAGGTGCAAAATAAATTGTTATGGGCTGTAAGTGAAAAAACAGCTGCTGAATTGATTTATTATAGAGCGAATGCTTCACTTCCTATGATGGGATTAACCTCTACAAGTGTTGCTGAAAAACTTAGAAAGCAAGATGTTTTGATAGGAAAGAATTATTTAACGAAAGATGAGTTGCAGGCATTAAAACTTATTGTTGAACAATATCTTGCTTATGCAGAAGCACAAGCTTTGGCTCATAAGCCAATGTATATGAAGGATTGGAAAGAACGATTAGATATTATTTTAAAGTTGAATGAAAGAAATGTTTTAGAAGGTCCCAGTAAAATTTCTCATGAATTAGCAAAATATAAAGCAGAATCAGAGTATTTGAAATATAAGGAAAAGGAAATACAGCAAATTCATTTTGAAAGTATAAAAGAATTAGATAAAGATCTAAAACAACTTAAAGATAAAAATTAAGAAAATGGCGGTTTATAGGTTGGATGGTGATTTGTGGTTTCCTAATCCTTATGAGGGTGAGGAGGATGGACTTATTGCAATTGGTGGAGATTTGTTGGAGGATAGGCTTTTGTTGGCTTATAGTAATGGAATCTTTCCTTGGTTTTCGTTTCGTCATTATAAGGAGCCTTTGTGGTATTGTCCTTTGAAAAGATTTGTTATTTTTCCCGATGAAATTCACATAAGTCATTCTATGAAACAATTGATTAGGCAAGAGAAATACTTGGTTACGGTGAATGAGGACTTTGATGGAGTGATAAATGCTTGTGCTACGGCTAATAATAGAACGGAAGAATTGGGGGCTTGGCTTGGAGAGAATATGATAAAGGCTTATAAAAGGTTGCATGAGTTGGGTTTTGCTATTAGTGTTGAAGTGTGGGAGAGGGGAGAGGAAGAAAAAGAAGAAAGACGTCTTGTTGGAGGGCTTTATGGTGTTACTATTGGAAATGGTTTTATAGGGGAAAGTATGTTTTCTCTTGTGCCTAATGCGTCAAAGTTGGCTCTTATCTATCTTGCAAAAATGCTTTCTTCGGTTGGTTGTGCCTTTATTGATTGTCAATTAGAAACCTCTCACCTCAAATCAATGGGTGGTAGGTTTATTTCTTATGAAAGGTATATGGAGTTGTTGAGGGGGTAAGCGTTAATATAAGAATCCGAAAATCCAAAGAGGAATTTTGTTTCCTATGGCGTATTCTATATTATCCGCTGCAATAAAGGAGTTATTTATTTTGGCGATTTGTTTTCCGTCTTTACTTGCTCCCCCTATTTCAAAGGTGTATTTGCTATCTACAATAAAATCTCCTTGTTTTGCATATTCAATAGAATGTTGGTAGGATAGTTGATTAACAAAGAATGTCTCTCGTTCTGTTCCTATTTCGACTTGTGAGAGGGAAAGAGCGTGTAGAAGATTGCAGTTTTCTAAATATATTTTATCGGGTTTTTGCATTCTTTTTAGATTTAAGTTGTCGCTATATAAAAGATTTAATAGTTTAGATTGGTGTAAGTGAGCTAAATAATTGATGATTGTATTGCGACTTAGTTCCGATGTTTGTGCTATTTTGCTAATATCAACGGAAAAAGGAATATTGCTACTTATTATAGCAAGTAGGCTTTTTAATTTTCTTACGTTTGCAATATCTACTTTGCTTAATTGAGGTAATTCTATCTCTAAAATCATATTTACTACCTTTTGTACTTGTGTTAGGTAGTCAATGTTTTCTTCTAAGAAAAATGGATAATAGCCTTCTTTTAGGTATTGAGAGAAATGTTTTAGGGGTTTACATTTAGAAAGAATTTTTTCAATAATTTCGTTTGGTTTGTCTAAGATTTCTTCTAAGGAAAAGTAGGGTAGAGGAATGTTTTCTTTAAAGATAAGATATTCTCTAAAAGAAAGTCCTTGTAAGTCATAACTTACACATCGGCGAGAAAGGTCTGCCTCCGCATTAAGTATGTTTAGTAAAGAGGAGCCTGTGAAAACAACTTTTAAGTCGGGGAATCCGTCATATATGTTTTTTATTTCTCTACTCCAACCTTCGTATTTATGTACTTCATCTAAGAATAAACATTTACCTCCTTTTTGATAAAATTGTTCTACTAAATCAATAAGAGAATGTTGTGTGAAATATATGTGATCAAGACTGACATATAATGCAATGTTTGGATTGTTTCCATAGGTTTTTTTTAGGTATTGTAGCATCATTGTTGTTTTTCCGACCCCTCTTGCACCACGAATGCCGATTAGTCGCGAATTCCAATTGATTTTATTCATTAAACTACGTTCAAAAGGCATGTTTAGATGAGATAAAAGACGTAAATGTTGGTTTAAAAGTTGTTCCATAATCTTTCAATATTAAGAAATCTTTTGCAAAGATACACAATTTGCTCAATAGATTGAGCAAATTTATGTGTTTTTTGTTTAATCTATTGAGCAAATTAAAGGAATCGTATTTTTTTATTTCTTGATTTTAGAAAAATAATTCTTGATTTTAGAAAAATAATTCTTGATTTTAAAAAATTATTTCTTGGTTTTATTTTTTTATTTCTTGATTTTATTTTTTTATTTCTTGGTTTTATTATCGGTTTTGACCTATATAGACTTCCGTTGCTCCAACTCCATATTTTGCCATTGAGGCATCGAAGTAGTGTATGTTTTGATATTTGTTTAATTCTTTTATTAACTCGGATTTTAATATGCCTTGTCCTACGCCGTGTATGAAGATGATTTTGCTTAATCCTTGTATTATTGCTTCGTTTAGGCATTTGCGGGCGTATTCTATTTGAATTTTTAGCATTTGGTCGTTTTCCAATAGGTAATAGTCCTCTACTAATTCGCCAATGTGTAGGTCGATTTCGGCGGTTGAGGAGTTGAGCATGTGTTTGTCAAGGAAGGTGTTGGTGTAGGCTCTTTTTGCTACGTTTACTACTATGTTTTCTTCTTTTGTAACCTTGTCTTCTTCTTTTACTATGCTTGTTTGAATGAATGGTGTGATTGTAAGCATTTTGCAAATCTCATACATAAGGGCTTTTTCTCTAAAAAATCCCGTATCAATGTAGCATCCTTCTTTGAAAAATTTGCTTCCTCTTAGTTTTAATTCACAATTGCATGGCATTAAGACTTTTGTGTCTTTGTCGTTGTGGAAAAGGATTTGCACGCTTCCTTTTTCCCATTTGCTTATTTGGTCTCTTGATATTGTTTCTAAGTGGATTTTTTCCATTTTTTCTAATGTGCCAAAGTCCTCCGAAACAAATCCATCTTCTTTTAATAGTAAGATTGAATAGATTATTCTATTTTGTGTGTTGTTTACAAGATATACGTCTATGTCGCCCGATATAAACCATTTTTGGTCCTCGGGTACAAAGCAAAGGTAAAGTCCTTCTTCTTGTTTTTTGCCAAGTGAATTTAGGTAAAGTGGACTTATTCTTTCGTCTTGTGAATATGTGGGTGTTGGCTCTTGATTTTGTTCGGCTTTTTGGGGCTCTTCTTCTTGTTTTGTGCAAAAGAATTTGCCCGCTTTATCTTCGCAATAATCTAATACAAGGTCGGAAACTAAGGTTGGTATTTCAAAACCATCTACCTCTACGTTTGCTACGTTTGTTGCCGAAAATCCTTTGATTATTCCTCCTCCTTCGGAACTTAAAAACTTAACTCTGTCGCCTATTTTAAACTTTGCCATTTTTATTTTGTTTTTTTTATTATTTCTATTCTTTGTGATAGGGTTCGTTGTTGAGAATTGTGTATGCTCGATAGATTTGTTCTACAATTAAAAGGCGTATCATTTGGTGTGAAAAGGTCATTTTGGAAATTGATACTTTGTCTTTAACGGCTTGATAGACTTTTGGTGAAAATCCGTAAGCTCCTCCAACTATGAAGTTAAGGTTTTTGATGCCTTGATTCATTTGTTTTTGTAGGTAATTGGAAAATTCTACGCTTGTAAACTCCGTTCCTTTTTCGTCAAAGAGTATATTCTTGTCGTATTTGCTTATGTGTTTTAGTAAAATTTCGGCTTCCTTTTCTTTAACCTCTAAGGGTGATAGGTTTTTTGCTCCTTTGATTTCGGGAAGGGTAATGATTTCAAAGTTTACATAGTGTTTTAGTCGTTTTATGTAAAGGTCTATCGCTTCAATTAAATGTTTCTCTTCGGTTTTGCTTATTACGGTTAGTTTTATATTCATCGTTTTAGTTTTCTAAGTAGTGAATAGATTTTTGAATATTGTTTTTGTACATAGAAATATTGTGTTTGTTGGGCTCCAAAATGACGAATAAATGTTTCTATTTGTGGCATTATGCTACCTGTGAAATCATATATTTTACAATTTTTTTCTTTGGCATATTGTAGGCTTTTCCATAATAGAACGCTTGGTGCGTTTAGGTGTGAGAAACGTGTATCGGCGGCGGAAAAAAGTTGATAACAAACTTCATTGTCTATTATTAAATAGTTTATTGCCAAGAGATTGCCATTAGAGTCTTTAAGTCCCGATTTAATTGCTTTGCCTTGTTTTGTTGCCTCTTGGTCTAAGCGAGAGAAATAGTCGAAAGAAAAAGGAGAGGTTGTGTTTTGTTTCTTGTAGGTAAGGAGATTTATTTGATAGATTTCCTTTGTTGAAAGGTTATCTATGAAAGAGAGTTGGTCTTGTGTTTTTCTTATTTTTCTTCTATACTCTTTGTCTATTTGATTAAAGGTTTCTTCTATGTTTTCAAGGTTTGTAAATCGGTAAGTGTAGTGTGGGGTTGCCGAAAATTTGTTCCAAAGAAATCCAAGCCAATTTTTTATTTGTGGATTGAATTTTTGGGTGTAGAAATCAAGGTTTAGTTTGTCTAATTCTTTTGCAAAGTATTGCAAGGCTTTGTTTTCTATGGAGTAGGTTTTGTTGTTGCCTATGTTTTGTGGTAAAGAAAGATATGGTCCCGCGTATGGTGATAGCAAGGCGGGCATTATGGTGCGAAAACAAAGGTTTTTCTTTATTGAATAGGGTAATATGCCAAGTATTTCTTCGCCTTCTTTGTATGTTATGCAATTCCAATCGTTGTTGTAAATGGCATTTAACCACCATTCTTGATAGTAAAAAGGTAGATTGGGGTTTTGATTGCAAAAGGTTTTGTAATCTTGGTTATTCATTGTTTATTTGCTTAGTCTTTGTCTAAAATCCGACAATACATTCATATAGTTAATGTAGGCTTCGTAAGGAGAGTCGTAGTGATTGAAGTATTTATGCACATCTCCATCGGAAAACCATTTTGTACACATGTAATAGAAGTTGTCGGAGGTTTGAAGGTAACGCCAAGTGCGTAAGATTTCTTCGTCTTGTGAGGCAAGGACTTTTTCTTCTAATTCATAAATTTGTTCAAATGCGTCATCTTGCAAGTCATTTCCTAACCAAGCGGTTACATCTCTTTCCTCATCTGCCCAAGAATAAGGTTCGGGTGCAAGAATTACGTCTTTAGGTTCTAATCTTGCGACAAGTTCGCTTGGGGTTGCAAATGTGTAGTCGCTTTTTGTTAAAACGGTTTGTGGAAGGTGGCGTAGAAATTCAAAAATGCCGGTTTCTTTCCATTGATGTTCGCCAAAGGTTTCGTAATCCATAAAAAGATTGATTGTTTCTACTTTTTCAATTTCGTTAATCCAAGAAACGAATTTATCACATGTTAAAGGAAATCCGTTCCAATTGTGTTGCGAAAAGCGAAAGGCTATATCATCGCTTAGTTGATAGTTTTTTAATAGTAGGAGTAAGCCATTTTTTTCGGCATGTTGGTAAAGATAATTAGGACTTCGCCATGCTAAGATATGTTTTGCTCCTTCGGCAAGTTGGGCTTTAAATCCTAATTCTTTAACCATTCGTCCTATGTTGTCCGAATAAATAAGTTCGGTGTTACGAAAAGTAGTTGGTGTGATATTAAAGTGCTTTTCTATCATTTTTTTATGAATTAGCACTTGTTCTTTAAATTCTCTTTCGCTTGCAAGCGAAGATAGTGAATGGGTATAGGTTTCGCAAAGAAATTCTACGCAACCCGTTTCGGCTAAGGCTTGAAAGGATTCCATAACCTCCGGACAATATGCCTCAAATTGTTCAAGTGCCGTTCCCGATATTGAATAAGCTACTTTGAATTCTCCTTTGTGTTGATTGATTAGTTCAAGTATTAACTTATTTGCCGGCAAGTAACACTTTTCCGCTACTCTCTTGCAAATCCAACGATTTTGTATTTGATCAAAATATTGATGGCTTTCTCCTATATCAAAAAATCTATAAGGTCTTAGCCTAAATGGTTGGTGGACTTGAAAGTAAAAACAAATTGATTTCATAACACAAAGTTTTATTTTGTTAATTGACTATATAATTCTACTAATTTCTCTGCCGCTTTTGCCCAAGTTGTATTGATTGCTTCTGTCTTTCCTTCAACGGAAAGCTTGCTTGCTAATGTTTTGTAGTTTCCTATTGCATAGATTGCATTGGCTATTGCATCGGTATCCCAAAAATCTACTTTGATTGTATTGCGTAAAACCTCCGAAACACCCGATTGCTTGCTTATTATGGTGGGAACGGAATTTTGCATCGCTTCTAATGGGGCTATTCCAAAGGGTTCGGATACGCTTGGCATAATAAACATATCGCTTTGGCTTAAAAGTTGATTTACTTCCTCGCCTTTTAGAAAGCCTGTAAAGAGAAAGTTTTTTGAAATGCGTTTTTTTGCTACTAAGGCTACCATTTTGTTTAACATATCGCCTTTTCCCGCCATGATGAAAAGAAAGTTTTTGTCTTTTCTTAAAACTTTTTCCGCCGCTTCTATGAAATAGTCCGGCCCTTTTTGAAAAGTAATCCTTCCAATGAAAGAAACAATTTTTTTATTCTTTGTTTTATTGGAATATTCCTTTGAAATAGTTTGCTCAACTCCATTGTGGATTGTTATAACCTTATCGGGATTTTGATGATATTTGTTTATAACTATATTTCTTGTGAAATCACTTACTGCAACTATTTTATCGGCATTGTCCATTCCGTATTTTTCAACTCTATATACGTCTTGGTTTATATTTTCTCCACTTCTATCATATTCCGTTGCGTGAACGTGTACGATAAGTGGTTTGTTGCTAATTTGTTTGGCAATTACGCCGGCTTTATAACACAACCAATCGTGTGCATGTATTACATCAAAGTCGTTTTGTTTTGCAATGCTTGCCGCAACAAAGGCATAGCGTTCTACTTCTTCTAAAAGATTTTCTCCGTATCCGCCTTTAAAGTCAAACTTTAAGTTAGTTGTTATTTTTTTTTCTTGTGTTTGGGAGTGGATTATGTTGTAATAATCTTGTTGTCCTATGTATGGAATGATTGTTGAATTGATTTGAACAAATGAAACTTTTTGGTCAATCTTTTCACTCTCTTTTTGCGAAAGTGTATTGACTACTTGACTTGCCGAAAGTATTTTTATTTGTGATGTATCTTCATCTCCAAATGCTTTGGGAACAACGAATATTATTTCAACATCTTTGTTGTAAAGTGCTTTTGTTAAGCCATAACAAGCTGTTCCTAAGCCTCCGGATATATGAGGTGGGAATTCCCAACCAAACATTAGTACTTTCATAATTAAGCGTCTTTAATTTGTTTACATTTGTCTATCATATATTTCATCCTACAAACCTCTGCCACACTCCAAGCCTGTGAAATGCTTCCGCCCGCTTTGTATGGAGGGTTTCCATCATAAACCTCCGCTATGCTTCCAACACAATAATCCCACAATATATTACCAAATCCTTCGTAGATTTGTTCTATGTAATTTACCGCTTCCTTTCCATAAACTCTAAGAAAGGCTTCGGCAAATGCTCCAATCAACCAAGGCCATACCGTACCATTATGATATGCTCTATCTCTTTGTTCTTGATTGCCAAAGTATGTTTCGTGATAATCTTTATGGGTAGGGGAAAGTGTTCTTAATCCTTTGGGTGTTAGAAGTTCTTGACGGACTTTTTCAACTATTAGTTGGCGAATTTTAGGGCTTATAGGACTATATTCTAAACTTGCGGCAAATATCATATTGCAACGAACGGAAAAGTCTTTATTGCTTCCATCAACACAATCGGCAAGATAACCTATTTCTTTTGACCAAAATGTTGCTTTGAAATTAGTAGGGAAATTCGCCGCAAATTCGTCCCATTTTGCTATTTCTCCATCTTCGCATTGCAATTTTGCCAATTCTCTATAAAACATTACGGCATTATACCAAAGAGAGTTTATTTCTACGGCATAACCTTTGCGGGCAGTAACGGGATTTCCATCAATTATAGCGTCCATCCACGTTAAAGCCTTGCTATCTTCTCCTTGCCATAAAAGGAAATTACTATCCATTCTTACGTTTGAAACACCCTCGGAAAAATTCTCTAATATACTCCTCATTACATGAGAATATGCTTGCCAAACTTCTTTTCTCATATCGTTAATGTAAGCATATTGTTGCAAAGCCCAAAAGAACCATAAAGGAGCATCAACACTATTGTAAGCCGCTTGCGTTCCCTCTCCAATATTTGGAAAGAAACCATCTTTAAAATCTTCAAGCATTGTATCGATTGCTAAACGAAACATTCTCCAATCATTAAGTGCGATACAAAGTCCGGGCAAAGAAATAAAAGTGTCGCGTCCCCAACGTCCAAACCAAGGAAAACCCGCTACTAAATTTACTTTTGTCCCTTTGCGTGAAAAGAACATTCGAGCGGCTCTTTTAAGTATGTCTTCGGTCGATTGAATAGGAAAACGCCAATGAGTTTCTTTTGTGAAATCTTGGCTAAGTAGGAAAGGGTTTGCTTCTTCCACTCCACAACTTACATACAAACTTTCTCCCTTTCTTAGATTTACTTTAAATTTTCCTGGAACTAATAAATCTTCTATATAATCGTATCCTCTTTCTCTTTCTTTTATGTATTCAAAGTTATAATACCAATAAGGATTGTGTGAATATTCTACTTTTTTTGAGAATTGAATGTAAAGAGGGGTGTAGTTTTCATACATTTTAAAGCACACTCCCTGTTCCGCTGTTTTGAAAGAAGAGTCCGCATTGTCATTTGCTTTTGATAATTTATGAATTTGACGAAATGCTAAGAAAGGTTGCAATTCTAATTCAATATCTTGTAACGCTTCTTTTAAAGTATATTTAATTAAAAGTCTATCTTGTTTTTCTTGAAAGAACATTTGCTTTAATAAAACAATACTTCCAATTCTATAAGTGTGAGTTGGCAATAATCCAAGTTCGTATGATTCAAGATATTTGTGTCCTTTTGGGGAATAAACGCCGTTTTGATAGCGATGAAGAGCAAGATGAAAACTATTATTGTTTTGATTTATTGTTTCATCTAAGGAGGAGAGTAAAACGTGATTTTGATTATCTATCTTAGGTTGTGGAACAATTAGCAAACCATGATATTTTCGTGTATTGCAAAAGGGAAGTGTAGTACAAGAATAAGCGTTTGATACGTTTGCTCTTAATACTTCTCTATTCAAGGAGTATTCTAAATTAGATAAATCGTTTTTAGCAAAAAATATTTCTTTCATTTAATGAATTATTTAAGTCAATAAATTTTTTATTTCTTTGATTCTAAAAATTTTTACAAAGAAAGAAGCCAACACAATTAAAACAAGAGTAATTATGGCTTTTATTACCCAATTTAATTCAAGTTGTTGTGCAAATATAGAAATAAAAATTACAATTACAATGAAACTTACGATTTTTAAACAATACTTCCATTCAAATCTTATCTTAAATATCTTTAATGCTAACCACGCTTGCAAAATTGCGGTAACGCTTTGAGTGATTAAACTTGTGATTGCGGCACCGTTTTCTTTGAACAAAGGAATCAAAATAAAGTTCAAACCAATGTTCATAATCATTCCTAAACCGGCAATAAGATTTAAATATTTCAAGGAGCCGTTTGCGGTAAGTATCGTTCCGAAAATATAAGTCATAGATATAGGAATAAAACAAAAAGATAAGATTTCGTAAACCTTAGCACTTTCATCTATATGTTTATTGTAAAGCAATTCCATTAGTTCGGTTGAATAACAAACGGAAACGGCAACAAAACCAAGAGTGATTATAAGAAGGAGATGAAAGGCGGCACCAACAACGGCGTTTATCTTTTGATTTTCCTTTATCATTCTTGCAATAAGAGGAAGCAAGATTACGGAAAAAAGATAAGCAACCATATTAGCCGAATCTACAAGACGAAAGCCCGAGGCATAAATCCCCGAACTAACACCATTATCCTCAACCAAAGCAAGCAACATAACCGAATCCATTCTATTGTAACAAGCCATCAACAAACCAAGCAAAGCGTATGGCAAACCATCTTTAAGAATATGTAGATTAAAAGCAAAATTCCATTTTAATTTTAGCAACCCCGTCTTTGACAAACACACAATCAAAGCCACTAAAAAAGTGATAAACATTGTTAGGGTTTGAATATAGACAAAATGATCAATAGTAAAAATTGCACGAAGAGAATCATTCCAAAGGAAAATGCCACAAAAAACAATAAGCAAACTCCTATCCAAAACCGAAATAACACTATCGGTCTTAAACAACATCAAAGACGTAATATTACTTCTCAAATAAGAAATAAAACTTTGCAAGACTTGCGTTACACACATCCAAGAAAGCAACTTTATTTGATAAGACGAATAGCCCAAGAAAGCACCCGCAATTAAAATAATTATGAAATAAATTGCCGCAAGAGCGAATTTCAAAGGTACAATACGAGCAAAATACTTTTTAAGTAATTGCGTATGTTGAGCAATAGTGCGATTATTGTAGTTTGTAATGCCAAAATCAAGTATGATGTTAAAAAGATAAGTAAAGTTAAACAAAGCATAATACATTCCATAGACATCGGCCGAGAGAGCATTTTGCACCTCGCGGTCAATCCCCAAAATCCAAAATGACTTTATCAAAATATTTAAAGCCAAAAGGAAGAATAAATTAGTAACAAAGAATCTTTTCATAGTTTTATGTGGCAAATATACAAAAGAATTTGTAATGTTTTTATCTATTTTCTTTGTTAATTAAATTTACTACTAATTTTACCATCATATCTTTTTCTTCCGCTTTGCTTTCTGCAATCATTAAAGTTAGTGCAACTAATGTATTGTCGGCTATTCTTTTATTACCTTCTTCGCTATAAAGGATTCCGTTTTTTTCCATAAACCATAAAAACAGCATTGCGGCTATTCTTTTATTACCATCACTAAAAGAATGATTCTTTACTACAAGATATAACAACATAGCAGCCTTTTCCTCTACGGAGGGATAAAGTTCCTCTCCTGCAAAGGTTTGATAAATTTGTCCTATACTGCTTTTGAAAGAATTGTCTTTCTCATTAGCAAACCATTTACTATTTCCAAATTTTTCTTTTAAGGCATTTATTGTTGCTATTGCATTTTCGTATGTTGCTTTAAAGAGTTGAGTTTTTGTAGTCTTATCAATGGAAAGGCTTTGATAATCATAGCGATCTAATGTATCAAGAGCATATACATAGTCGCTAATTACATTGAATAATCCCGAATATTCATTATTAGAAACATTATTTTGAATATTGATAGCTCTTGACATAAGGTTTACAACCTTTTTTAATTCATTGTATCTTTCTATCTTTAAATCTTGATTTATAACATAGCCCTTTATTAAGTATTCTTTTAAAACCTTATTTGCCCATTTCCTAAATTCTATGCCTTGTTTGCTTTTTACTCTAAAACCTACTGAGGTTATCATTTCAAGGTTGTAATACTCTATGTTAAGAGTTTGAGTAAGTCCCTCTTTACGTCCATATTTTCTGCTTGTCGCAAATTTTGCGACAACCGACTCTCCTTGTAATTCTTCTTTTAAAGCGTTGTTTATGTGTTTGCCAATCGTTTTTATATCTCTACCAAACAAACTTGACATTTGTTCTCGGTTGAGCCAAACGCTATCATTTTTTAAGGTTACTTCTAATTGAGTGCTACCATCTATGCTTGTGTAGATTATTATAGAAGACCCATCTTTTGAAACAAGTTCTTGTCGTTCCATATTAGAGAATAGAGTTGTTTAAATCATTGTTATCATAGTTTTATGTGGCAAATATACAAAAGAATTTGTAATAAAAACAAACATCAACTACATTCTTTATACATCAAATCTTTAATGTCTTTTGGATGTAACATTACGCCTTTCTTATCTTTTGTCCAAATTATCTCCGATTTCCCTTCATCATAGTCTTTTATCAATTCCTTAAACTCTTCTTTATCTCTAATACTTAAAATGTATTCTTCTCCTTTTTGTCTTAATTCTCTCTCGCTTGCAAGAAAGTCCTCCATTGCCTTTTCTCCATAAATATCTACCGAACAATCACAAACTAATCCCTCATTCCTATAAACATCTTTTAATACGTTTTCCACTATTTCTATACTACAATTCGTATTCGCAGGAGTATCTAAAACAACAATAGCATCATGTATTGAAACAACCTCATAACCCATTTCAAACAATCTTTTCAAAGCTTCTCTAAACAACTTACTCTCTAATGCCATTAACTTGTGAGCAAGCACTGTTCTTTCTTCTTTTTCAAGACCCTTTTTATAACTTAAAATTAGAGAATAAACATTCGGAAACTCCTCCTTAAATCGCTTTGCATGTTTGTAATTACTTTTTTCTCTTAAATTCTTACCATAAAACACTTGGGCAAACATAATGCCTTTTGTATCTTGTCTTATTAAATCATATCCACCTACTTTGCTATTATCACCCTTCAAAACATTGTCCCAAAACTGTCCTGTTGAAGTTAGATAGATATACTTCAATACATCAAATGGAATCTTTCTTATTTTATCAATTTCAGAAGGGGCTAATCCTATGTTTTTTAATTTATTACAAATATATTCTTCTACATTGTACTTACTATTATTGCCCTCTTTATTCTCTTCTTCTATATATGATATTATTATCTTTGTTATATCATAAATTGTACTTGTTGATTTATTTGTCTGTGTTTTTGCGGATTTTAATAAATTTTGTCGAATACCATATTTTTCATAAATCAAAGCATTTAGTAACAAAGGGTGCGAATTGCTTATATCTATCTGGTATTTTATGTTTAAAAAATTTTTGAACTCTCGTGGTGTCCTTGTTAGTATATGATATATTCTATTATCAATTTCATTAGGCACTTTTATTCCGTATCGCTTTTCCTGATACTCCTTTAAAATATTCAAATGATAATGTTGCGATTTTTTCTCCTCTTTCCTAAAATGAATATCTATATACTCTTTTGCTTTCTCTGTGTTTATTCTTAATCTATTTAGACTATTTTGATATTTCCTATAAAATGACTTTGTAAGTGTTTTTTTTGCCATAGTTGTTGCCAACCTTTCCTGTTTTGTCAATTCCTCTTCAATCCCCCTTATATAAGGACGATAAGGATAAAAATAAGGTTTATTTGAATAACTAACATTTTTTTCAAAATCAACAACCCTATAACCCTTAGACCTTACTCCATTGACGTATGGCTCTACTACCTTAACGAGTTTTTCCTTCACCAAGTAATCAAGTATTGCTACACTTTCATTTCCTAACACATTTTTTAAGACCTCGGCATTAAGATATGCAGTGTCGTTATACGAAGAAACTTGTCTTGAAATCAAATTGTGGACTAAAAACGAGCTTTTTCTCTCAATCACTTTCCTCGATTGAAGCCTTTTCTCTACATACTTTACTTTGTAAACCTCATAGAACTTGTCAAACTCAAAGTTCTCTAATGTAAAATACAATTTACTTTTCATGCTATCTACCATTAAAATTACACCTACAAAGTTACGAAAAAAATCTCAATTAAACAAAAAAAACACTAACTTAATTGTTTGAAAATCAGAAATTTTTTGTATATTTGCAATGTAATTTAAAAAAGAAGGAGAATATATGGTAGAAAGGTTAAAAACGACTAAGGAAGTGTTGGCGATGTTGGGTATTTCTTATACGACACTTTGGCGAATTAGAAAGAAACTTGCAATGTTCACAACCGAAAAGAAATTGAAGAATTATTATTCCGAAGAGGACATCAAGGAAATAGAACTCCAATTAAAAAAGGAAAACGCTTGTAGGATTTAATGCTAAATGAAATCAAGTTTCGTGAAATTATTTCTTGATTTTAAAAAATTAAAGCTTGATTTTATTTTCTTGAAATCAAGCTTTATTTTATATTATTCATCGTATGATTCAAAAGAGGTTGTCCACAAAGTATCAAAGAAATAACATTGTTTAATATCTTCTACGACCATTACTATTAAATACCATCCAAACGGAATGAGGTTCACTCTTTGTTTTGTTTTTTTGCTTTTCCCCACACCTCATTTTTTCTTCCAATATTTTTAATTTTCCTTTTATTTTACCTGTTAAGGCAAAAACTTTAGTTCCCTTGCTGTCTTCCGTTCCCATTGCGGCAAACGCTTCACCGCCATTAGATAAAATCCATGCTACGTTGGCGAAAGTCTCTACGTTGTTAATATTTGAAGGTTGCTGCCAATATCCCTTTTGAGCCGGGAAAGGAGGTTTGAGTCTCGGCATTCCTCTTTGTCCTTCAAGAGATTCAATAAGAGCTGTCTCTTCTCCGCAAACAAATGCTCCTGCACCTGCTTTAATTCTCATTTTACAGGAGAAACCGCTGCCGGCAATATTGTTGCCTAAAAATCCTCTTTCTTCTGCCTGTTTAATAGCATTTGTAAGACGAACAATAGCCAACGGGTATTCCGCACGAACATAAACGACTGCCTCGCTTGCCCCGATTGCATATGCACCAATAATCTTGTCCTTATTGAGATGAAGGAAGTCCTGCTTATGTGAATCCACAACAATCCTTGCATTCTCGATATGATACTCAAATGTATCTCCCTCATAAATACACATTGCATCA
>CALEFF010000072.1 GCA_937876865.1 uncultured Bacteroidales bacterium
TTTCTGCACTTGTTTGTGTGATATTGCTTGCAACTAAGTTAGTTGGTGCATCGCAAGGAATAACTTGAAGTGTTGTGAATTGAATTGAATCCCATTCTGAACGATTTGTTGCATTACATACTGATCTTACATAAACTGTATAAGTTGTATTGTCATCTAATCCTGTAATATTGTAGAATGGGATTGTAGAGTTTTCTATTGTTCCATTTTCTCCAACTCTTACTTCCCAACCACTTTCATTTCCTCCTGCTGACCAAGACAATACTACTCCGTTTGAGGATATATTATCAGTTTCTATTGTTAGGCTTTCAGGTTGATAACAAGGAGCTGATACGCCTGCAAAGTTTATTTCTAAATTATCAACGAACAAGTCATTATCTCCGTTTTGTTCAAGACTTTCTCCATAAAATGCTACACGTATTCTTCCTGATAATGGTGTTCCTGTAGCGTCTTGAAGTGGGTATGTGACTCTTATAAATGAGTTTGTAAGATCTGAAAAATTGTGTTCTGTGTCAGAGTCATTGTCTGCAAAGATTAAAGCATTTACACTTGACCAAGTTGCTCCGTTATCTTCTGAAATTACTATTGCAAACTTATCATCAATTGCCTGTGTTGGTGGATTAGTTGAGAAATAAGCTGTCAATGCTATATCTACTGATAATTCATACAATTGAGTATTTGTATCTCCCAAGTTTATTGAAGGAGAAATTAACCATTTATAAGAGCCATTACCATAAATGTTGCAATTTAATTTATTTGTACCATTGTATTGAAGAGCTCTGTTGGTTGTTACCCAAGTTGTATAAGATGAAGATGGAGTTGTTGGTGTTTCTGTTAGCATTCCTGTTGCAAAATTCCAACAATGAGAACCATATAAATCCAATGTTTCAAATCCATCTGTTAAAGGTGCTGTTAGAGATGAGCAAGGGGTTGTGAAAATGGTTTCTACATATTGAGATGAATCTGTTGCAGAGCACATTGTCATTACTCTTACTTGATATTCTGTATTGTATTCTAAACCTGTAAGAATGTAAGGATTTGTTATGTTTTGGATTGTTATCCAAGGTTCTTGTTCTAAATTAGGTCTGTATTCTAATTTATATTCTGCTCCTTGATTTATAGTGTCGGTAAAACTGATTGTTGCTTGTACTCCGTCTGCAGTTTCTTCGGCAAAGGCTTGAAGATCGGATACTTCAAAACAAGAACGCACTTTTATGTTTATGTTATCAACCGCTGCTGGTGGATCAAGAGATGTTGCTCCATCATTATACCACATAAACACTAATTGATAAATACTGTTTGCATATCTTGAGTCTAAGACAATATCTTCTCTTCCCCATTCTGATGAATTATTGTATCTACTTTCTCCTATTTGATATTCATACGCAGAATACATATCAATAGGTAATTCTTCTCCAAGTGGGAGTAAATATACTTGCATATAATCATAATAATATTCTCCTCTTCCTTTCCAATCGAAAGAAAGTTGCCAAGAAATATCATCTCCAAATGCTAAGTATGTGCTAAGTGCTGTAAGTGTGGTCGCCTCAGAGTGAGAATTAGATACTCCATTATCTTGACTTACATAGAATGCTCCTCCGTTTGTTACTACGCCGTTTTCATCTGTTGTATTATTTACAGCTGTTCCGTAACACCATTTATTTGGTGAAGTTGCATATGATTGATTTGGTGCTGCAACACTCCATTCTCCTATTGTTTGAGAGTCGTCAAAGTTTTCTGCGTATGGAACAGATTGTACTATTGGAATAAATAGATTTCTTGTATCGCTCCAATATGCTCCTTCGCAGTTTTGTTTTACAGCCACCATATAATTTCCTCCTTCAACATTTGTTGCTATTGTATAAGGGAATTCTACTCCTGCTGGTATTGTGATTTGTGTTGCAGTTTCAGGGTCAAAGTTTTCTGACGCTACGCCATAAGCTACTATCCAACCATTCGCTGCTCCCAATGTGTCAAATGTTACTAAGATTGAAGAACCATCAGGTGTAGAAACATTTAGTCCATGTACATCTGGGCAAGGAGGTGCTTGATTGATTCTGAGATTATCAATAAAGAATTTAGATGCATTGTGGCGAACTGCAAATGCTAAACGAGAAGTTGTTGTTACGTTTGATAGTATCACTTCTCTTTCGTCCCAATTTCCTCCTGAAATATTTATGCTTGTAATGTATTGTGCATTTGCTGTATCTGCTAATGATGTTATATCGTTTTGTGTTACATCTAATGCAAAAATATCAAGGGTTGCTCCTCTTTCCCAATTATAATATTGTTGTGTTTCAAATTGTAGTCTTTGTCCTCCATCAAAGTTAAATGCAGGGGTAAATATCCATTCTCCAACAACAGGACGACTATCTTCGTAAGAATCTCCATTGTATGCTAACACATAATTATCTGCATCTTGTGAACCTTCTCTTTCTTGTCTATAAGTTGACCAACGATAGTATGATTCAGTAGATAGGTTTATCCAACACATTGGAGCTCCAACTCCTATTCCTGTGCTTACAAAGTCTGTTGCAAATGTATTTGTGTAAGGCAACTCTTCTACCATAGCACATGGTGTTACGAAAGTTGTTGTTGTGTAGTTTGTTAATTCTCCATCGCAAAGTGCAGCAACTCTTAAATCATATTGTGTTCCTAATTGAAGATTGATTAGAGTGTAGGTTGTTTCGGTTGTTGTTTCGGTTTGCCATTCATTAGAGTTTGCTGGTTTGTATTCTATTTGGTATGTAGTTTCTGTTGGATTTGATGATGTTATGTTCACTATTGCAGAAGATGGTTCGTCTTCATCTCTTGTACAAGTAACGCTCGCAGGTGCAATACAAGAAAGTGACACTATTTCTAAATTGTCTATTGCTGCAGGAGGATTATTTCCCCAACTACCATCGTTTCTCCAAGCAAATACTAATTTTTTAACTGTTCCTAATAAGCCTGCTGCATCAAGTATTATTTCTTTATTTTGCCAATAAATATTTTCTGATAATTCTTCTGTAATTGAAAATGAAGATTCAGGGAGGCTTCCATTAGATAATTCATAGTTTAAAGGAAGTAAGTATACTCTAAAATAGTCGTAAGTTGTTTCACCTTTGCATAGCCAATCAAAAGATATACGAAACGCAACTGAGGCATCGGTTGGAAATGAAACAAGTGTTGAAAAATAATTTGCAGTGGTAGGATTCTCAGTTATTGCATAGGAATGTGTTGCTCCATTATCATTACTAATATAGATTGCTCCCCCTTCATTGTTTTCTGAATTTACTGCTGTTCCATATGTCCAAGCGTTTGTTGTTGTATTTTGGAATTGAAATTCTGAAATATTCTCAGAGTCATCAAAGTTTTGTGTATAAGGAATAGAAACTATACTATTTGCCGATGGTAATGTTATTGATATAGCTTGGCAATATTCTCCTCCACAGTTTTGTTTTGCTGTAATATAGTAAGTTGTTCCTGGGGTTAATCCTTGAATAAGATAAGGGAATTCTGCTGGATCGTTTACTATTATTGTAGTTGCAGTTGTAGGGTTAAAGTTTTGTATTGAATCTGCTGTTCCGTATGCAATAGTCCAACCACTTCCTTCATAATTAAGTGTATTTAAGTTTACTTGTATCGCATCTACGTTGGCTGCAATAGCACTTAATCCGTAAACATTCGGACATTCTATTTGCTCTATTACTACTTCTGGTATGTAGAATGATGGATTTGGTTTTTTATTTACAAATACCAATCTGCTTGTATTTTCTATTTCAGATAGTAAGACTTCAAACATTTCTCCTGATGGTGTGTTTTCATCGCTTATTACTGTTGTTAGATAAACACAATTAGAGGTATCTGCTTCTGATGTCATATCTCCGTTTGTAACATCTAAATAATATATATCAAACTCTACTCTATCAGTATTATTTGTTTTGTCTATACTAAATCTTACTGCTTCTGTTCCTGTAAAATCCATTGTAGGGAACATTAACCAATCGTTATGCAAAGAGTTTATATCTGTAGTAAAATATCCCATAAGAGAACTTCTTGTTGCAACTCCTCCCCAACGATAAGTTGAACTTCCACCGTTTACATTTATCCAACAATGGTTTGGTACTGTTCCTCCTATTGTACCCTGAACGAAGTTTGTAGCGAAATCTTCTGACCATGGGAAAGTTGATATTGTTCCACATAGCGTATTGAATGTAGTTGTTTGAGGATATGACACACTTTCTTCTCCACAGTTTGCAACAACAGAAACTTCGTAAACTGTTGAAGAAACAAGATTGTTTAATTGGAAAGTAGTATCTGAGGTTGTTCCTGCAGTTTGCAATTCTCCTCCTTGTGTTCTATAAGAAATAGTAAACGTTGTTCCTTCTTCATTAGGATTTGACCAAGAAATTAAAGCAGATTCTTGGTCTATGTTTGAAACGTCTAAATCTGTTGGAGGAAGGCAAATATCTGTTCCCTCTGGTAATCTTGTAAATATTGCAGAAGGTACTAATGTTGTAGAATAAACTCCCGATGGATCTTCTGGAGTTACTGCTCTTGAATCTCTTGCAGTGTATAAAGTACGAATAGCAGGCGTGCTAAATTCTGCACCCATACCCCAAGCAGTTGAATAGAAGTATTGTCCCATACTTGCTCTTACTGCTACTACAAGATTGTTTGCTCCTGTATAAACGTAAGGAACTTGAAACTCTACATTATGCCAACCTGTTCCAGAAATGGTTAATGATCCTGTGTAAACAGATGTAAAGTTTGGAGTAAGCAATAATGTGTTGCTTTCAAAAGCTTGTGTAGAAGTTTCACTAATCAGCACTTCTATCTCAAATGTACGTGTACCTGCAGTGTTTTCTGATAGATACCAACTAATACCTGAAAGAATACCAGGTGTAAGCTCTGATGATAGGTAAATACTTTGAGAGTAAGCATAGTTAAATCCTGTTTGAATCAATGCTGTTGATTGATTTGTGTTAGGGAATGCTACGGTGTCTCTCAAAGATGTTTCTTGGGCTTTAAGCCCTATGGCAAAACACATTGCCATAATCAATAAGAGAAATCTTTTCTTCATTTTTATTTATATTAAAGTTTATAAATTACTAAAAACAAAGTGCAAAAGTACTGCTTTTTTACAGAATAATAAAATATTTATTTTAAAATTTGAGAGATTTGTTTTGCTGCATTTACTCCATCAATAGCAGAAGAAGTTATTCCTCCTGCATATCCTGCTCCTTCTCCACAAGGAAAAAGCATAGTGAGTTGAGGGTGTTGTAAGCTATCTTTATCTCTCAATATTCTAACAGGAGAAGATGTACGAGACTCCAATCCTATCATTGTTGCTTGATTGGAAATAAATCCTTTGATTCGTCTATCAAATACTTTAAATCCTTCCTTTAAATGTTCTGCAATTATTCTTGGTAAATAATCATTCATATTGCAAGCTTGCAATCCACTTGGATAAGAAGTAGCACTTATATTGTTAGAAGGTTTATTTCTAATGAAATCACTTATTCTTTGTGCGGGAGAAGTTTGATTGTGGATATATATTTTTTGTTCACATTCTTGTTGAAACTTCATAAGGGATAAGGCAGGTTGTTTGCTATATTCTTTAACATCTTGAGGATTTATGCTAACTACTATTCCACTATTTGCAAAAGCAGAACCTCTATTTGAAGAACTCATTCCATTTACTACAAGTGATTTTTTTTCTGTTGAAGCAGGTATTATCATTCCACCAGGACACATACAAAAAGAAAACACTCCTCTATTATTTACATTATGCACCAAAGAATATGAAGCAGGAGGAAGTAATTTTGCTATATTTTTATCATTGTATTGAGAATTATTTATCAATTCTTGACTATGTTCCACTCTTACTCCCATAGCAAAAGGTTTTGCTTCTATTGCCCAACCTTTATTTGCAAACAATTGATATATATCTCTTGCTGAATGGCCTGTTGCTAATATAACTGCTTTTGCTTCTATTGTTGTATTATTATATGTTTTCACACCATAAACAACATTATTTTTCACCAAAAGATCGGTTACTTTTGTGTTAAAATAATATTCACCTCCACATTTAAGGATAGTTTCTCTTATGTTTTTAATTATTCGAGAAAGTTTATCTGTTCCTATGTGTGGATGTGCTTCTGAAAGGATATTATCATTAGCCCCATGAAAAACAAATGTTTCTAAGATTTCTGTTATATTTCCTTTTTTGGTGGAGCGTGTAAATAGTTTACCATCAGAAAAAGTTCCTGCACCACCTTCTCCAAAACACCAATTTGATTCCTCATTCAAATCGTAATTTCTTGCAATTAGTGCTATATCTTTTTTCCTCTCACTTATCGGTTTACCTCTTTCTATAATTATTGGTTTAAAACCTTCTTCTATTAGCTTCAATGCAGCAAACAATCCACAAGGTCCTGCTCCTACTACAATAACTCTTTGACCATTAGTAACATCTTGATAATTGCGAAAAATAGGATTTTGTTTTATCGGACTATCGCTTACCAACAATTTAAGTTTGAAAATAGGGCATTTTCGTGCATCAATACTTTTGCGAAGTATTTTGTAATGAAGATTTTTATAATTTATGCCACAAATTGAAGAAATTGTTTTTTTAAATTCTTCTTCAATAAAAAAAATCTCACATCTACAAGACAATTCTATTACCTTTTCCACGATTTTATTCAAAAGTAAGATTTATATAAAAGACTTGCGTTCTTATTTTATCCAATACATCTGAATACATTGTATGAAATTCTGGAATAAGTATGTTTGTGAGAGAATAAGATGTCTTCAACTCTATTCCAAACTTGAAATACGGCAAATAAAAATCTACTCCTGCTCCTAATGTATAAAATATTTCAGAATTATCTATTTTTAACATTACATCTTCTGGGTTTGCTTTCTTTCGTTTTATTGAACCCAAGTCATAAGTATATTTTCCTCCTGCAATAAGATAAGGTCTCATATTACGCCAACGCTTAGAACGAACTTTAAACTCTAAGGGGATTTCTACATATATAGCCTCTAATGAAGTGCTTCTTACATTAAATACTTCATTTTTATACTCATAGAAATTCAATCTTCTATCACCAAAAGTTACTCCAGGAGTAAAACGAAGGTTTAACCAACTCAACAATCTTAAATCGGAAACAAACATCAACTGGAAGCCACTATTTCTATCAGAATCAAAACCCATAATAGTATCTTGATAAGGTGGATTTTCTTTTCCTATTATGTTTGAATAAAACTGATTGTATCCAAATGATATTCCAAAATGTGCTACTTTTTTATCATAATGTGGCATATTTGGGGGTGCAGATTGAGAAAATAATTCAGTAAAATAAATTATTAAAACAGCGACTAAAATTAACGATTTCCTCATATAATTTTCCTATTCTTTATTTCAATAATTCTGACAATAATTTATTTTTATCAATAGGCACAACACCTACGCTTTCACAAACAAGTCCCCCAGCTATATTACTAACTTTTGCAATTATTTGGCTATCTAATCCCAATGCCAAACAAAGAGTAGCAAGACTTATTACAGTATCTCCTGCACCCGAAACATCAGAAATCTTTCTTAAACAAGCGGGAAGCATTGTTATCTCAGCCTCTTTATTAGCAAAATCCATCATAAACACTCCTTTTTCGCTAAGTGTTATAAATACTTTATCTATTTTTTGTTTATAATGAAGAAGTAACGAAGCCTCTACAAGAACATCTTTGTCTACATTATCAAAATCTATCTTTAAACCTTCTTTTAGTTCTTTTAAATTCGGTTTAAATAAATCAACATTCTTATATGCTGTAAAATTTCTTTTTTTAGGATCAACTGTTACTGGGATATTTTTCCTTTTTGCAATTTCTATAATTTTTGTAATTACTCCCTCTGTAATTACTCCTTTATCATAATCTTGAAATATTATAGCGTTGATTTTTTCTGTATTTATTATTTCCTCTATTTTCGCTACAAAAACCTTTTCTTCCGACAAAGAAATATTAACATCTGTTTCTTCATCTATTCTAAGCATTTGAGTTTTATTCCCTATAATACGAGTTTTAATTGTTGTTGGTCTATTAGATGAAAAAACTATTCCCTTTGTATCCATATTTTGTTTTTCCATCAATTCACATAATTGATGGCCTTGGTAATCCTCCCCCACAACAGAACAAAGTATTGGATTCGCTCCCATTGCAGCAATATTAAGTGCTACATTTGCTGCTCCACCTAATCTACTTTCTTTGTCATTAACCGCACATACAGGAACTGGAGCCTCAGGCGAAATTCTATTAACACCTCCCCACCAATAAGCATCAATCATTACATCACCTATTATGAGGATATTTAAAGAATTAAATTTATCAAAAACTTTTACAAAATCTATTGCCATTTTTATTATGCAGAAATTTCTCCTCTTAAATTAGACTTTAACATTTGTTTTATTTCCGTTGGCTCTTCATAATTACCAAGTACAAACATCATTTTAGCAAGTGCAGCCTCTGTTGTTATATCTCCACCAGAAATAACTCCCATTTCCAACAAAGCAGTTGATGCTTCATAATGTCCCATAACCACACTACCAGCTTTACATTGCGTAACATTCATAACATAAACCCCTTTTTCAATCGCATGCTTTATAGCAGAAATAAACCATTGACTTGTTGGAGCGTTACCACTTCCATAAGTTTCCAAAACAACTCCTTTTAAATCTGGTATTGACAAAAAGGCTTCTAAATGTTCCTTTTGAAGAGCAGGGTGTACCTTTATCACAACTATTTGTTCACACATCTTATCATAAACTTTCAATGGTTTATCATCACTTTTATGAATCAAATGTTGTTTATAACTAATATTTATTCCAACTTTTGCCAAAGAAGGATAGTTGCCAGAATAAAATGCCTCAAAATGCTCAGCATTTATTTTTGTAGTACGATTTCCCCTAAACAATTTATTTTCAAAGAAAATACACACCTCAGGAATATTTATATTTTCATTCGCTGCTATTTCCACTGCGGAAATAATATTTTCTCTACCATCAGTTCTAATCATTCCCAAAGGCAATTGACTACCTGTTATGATAATTGGTTTAGACAGATTTTCTATAAGAAAACTTAAAGCAGAAGCAGTATAACTCATTGTATCGGTTCCATGAAGAACAACAAATCCATCATAATCCTCATACTCTGTTTTAATTAAATCAGCCAACCTTATCCAAACATCTGAATGCATATCAGATGAATCAATTATAGGATTAAACTGAATTGTATCTATTTCACAATCCAATTCTTTCAAAACAGGCAAAGCCTCATAAATCTTTTTCATATCAAAAGGATACAAAGCCCCTGTCTTCTTATCTTTCACCATTCCAATGGTGCCACCTGTGTAGATAACTAATATTTTTTTCATAACTACATTAGAAATGTGGCAAAGATACAAAAAAATGTTTGTGTGTTACGAATTATTATTGTAATTTTGCCGTTATAATATTACGAAAGAAGAAAAAATGCAATCATTAAAAAGATTATTCGGAATATTTTTTGTTGTATTGACGTTAAGTTTAACCTCAAAATCTCAGTCTTTACAACATGAAGGACCTATTGCGGAATTTAATATGGTTTCTTATGACCTTGGAGAAGTTTTACAAGGTAAAGAAACAATAGCAGTTTTTACCCTAACGAACAAAGGAAATGCCCCCTTGGTAGTAGAAAATATTAAAGTTTCGTGTGGTTGTACCTTAGTAGAATGGTCGCAAGATCCAATTTTACCAGAACAATCCGCTAAAATCACAGTAAAATACAATTCTAATATAATAGGAACAATAAAACGAAGCATAGTAGTAAATACAAACGACAGAAAGCAAGAAAGAATACTCTTGATGCTAACAGGAAATGTCGTTGCAATAAATAGTGATTATTAACTAAAAAACAATAAAACAATGAAAAGATTTCTTTTATCAGCGATTTTTGTATTCGCTTTAATGTTAGGAGCCTCTGCTCAACAAACAGCAAAAAAAGATTCAAAACAAACAGAGACTACCTCACAAGCAGAAATAACTTTTGACAAGTTAGAGCACGACTATGGTGAAGTAAAACAAAACGGCAACGGAGTTTGCGAATTCACCTATACTAATACAGGCTCTGTTCCTTTGGTTCTATCAAAAGTTCGCTCATCTTGTGGCTGTACAGTTCCTAAATGGAGTAAAGAACCTTTAATGCCAGGACAATCTGCAACAATCACAGTAAAATATAACACAAGTAGTGTAGGACCTATCAACAAATCAATCACTGTTGAATCAAACGCAAAAACTCCAAGAGTAAGATTATTGATAAAAGGTAAAGTAATCAAATAAAAAGATATAAAGTTATGTTAGAAATATCAAAAAAAGGACAAACCCTTCCTGCATCTGCCATCAGAAAATTAGTACCTTACGCAGAAGCAGCAAAAGAAAGAGGAATAAAAATACATCATTTAAACATCGGACAACCAGATATTGAAACTGCACCAGGAGCCTTAGATGCTTTAATAAAAGCACCAAGAGACATTGTTGCCTATACTCACTCTGCTGGAAATATGTCATATAGAAAAAAACTATGTGAATACTATGCAAAACACAATATCAAACTAACACCAGATGAAATCATAATCACAGCAGGAGGAAGCGAAGCATTACAATTTGCTTTCACAATCTGTTGCAACCCAGGAGATGAAGTTCTTATCCCAGAACCATATTACACAAACTACAATTCATTTGCAATACTTTCAGATGCAGTTATAAAAACCGTACCATCAACAATAAAAGACGGTTTTGCCCTACCATCAATAGAAGAATTTGAAAAAGTAATCACACCAAAAACAAAAGCAATAATGATTTGTAATCCAAATAACCCAACAGGCTATTTGTATTCAAAAGAAGAATTATTGCTATTAGGTGAAATCGCAAAAAAACACAATCTTTATTTATTCGCAGACGAAGTTTACAGAGAATTTTGTTACGATGGAAAACAACACTTCTCTGTAATGGAAATGGAAGACCTTTCACAACACGTTATTTTACTTGACTCAGTAAGTAAGAGATACTCAGCTTGTGGAGCAAGAATAGGAGTTATCATATCCAAAAACAAACAAATAATGAACGCTGCACTAAGAATGGCACAAGCAAGACTTTGTGCTCCATACTTTGGACAAATCTTTGGTGAAGCAGCAGTAGACACACCTCAAGAATACTTCGATAAAGTAGCAAAAGAATACGATCTAAGACGTAGAACTCTAATAGAAGCAATCAATAAAATAGATGGTTGTTTCTGCCCAATGCCAACAGGAGCTTTCTACACAATCCTTGAAATGCCAATAGATGATTCAGACAAATTCTGTCAATGGTTATTAGAAGAATTCAACTACAACGGAGAAACCGTTATGCTTGCACCAGCAACAGGATTTTACTCTGACCCAGAAAAAGGAAGAAAACAAGCAAGAATCACTTACTGCTTAAAGATAGAAGACCTTAAAGCAGCAGTAAAATGCTTAGAAGAAGCCCTAAAAGTATATCCAGGAAGAACAAACAAATAAAAAAAATTAACAAACACAATAACAAAGCTGAGTCATCTAAAATTTGATTCAGCTTTGTTTTATAAAAACATCAAGATGAAAAAAATAATAATCAGTCTGTTTATACTCCTATTCAGCAATAGTATATGCCTTTGTCAAAAAGCCGATTCCATACTAAACAACGCCATATACCTAATAGACAAAGGCGAATTAGTAGAAGCAGAAAATAAAATAAAACGAGCAATATCAGAGGGCATAGATACACTACCCCTACACTATGAATTAGCTTGGATATACTACATAATGACAGACTACGACAAAGCAATAGAAACCCTAACCCCACTTTGTCAAAGAGCAGAAGTAACACCTGATGTTTATCAATTATTAGGCAATGCCTATGACGAAAAAGGGCAATTCAATTCCGCCATAACACAATACGACAAAGGCCTAAAAAAATTTCCAAACGCAGGGTGCCTATACCTTGAAAAAGGAAACATATCCTATAAGAATAACCGATACGAAGACGCCTTCTTTTACTACGAAAAAGGCATAGAATCAGATCCCGAATACGCATCTAACTATTATAGAGCCTCTCTCCTATTTTTTGCATCTACCGAAATGGTATGGGGAGCAATGTACGGAGAAATATTTATGAATCTTGAACAACACTCACAAGAAAGATACAAAGAAATGAGTGAAACACTATACAATTGCTACTTTGATCAAATAAAATTTAACAATAGAAAAGCCGAAGTAGATTTCAACAATCCTGTTATAGTTTACTCCAACTCAGGAGAAAGACCGAATCTCTTTCCAGAAAGTTTTCGTTCTGCAATGACAAAAGCAGCAAAAGGATATAGATTTCTTGATCTAAACACCCTTGTTCAAATAAGAAAGAAATTTATAAACGAGTTTTATGCAAATT
>CALEFF010000073.1 GCA_937876865.1 uncultured Bacteroidales bacterium
CATTTCCTTTTTGATTAATTGGTTCTTGATTTTCAACGGCTGTAGAATCATTACTTGGATTTGCTGATTCTGGGGTTTCTGTTTCAGACTCTTGTTTTTCTATATAGGAATATATTAATCCTTGAACTGTTTTTCTGTCATATGACATTTGAAGTTTGTAAGTGTCATAGTTAAAATCAAATTTAGTAATTGTTCCTGTTGCTACATCATAAAGCTTTAATGTAGAATCATAATATAATACATAATTTAGATTGCCGTTTTTTTCTGATGATGTACTGAAATCATGTAGTTTTGCATCTTCATTTTTTACATTTATCAAAGCTGCTATTTTATCATTAACATTCTTCTTTTCTAGAGAGTAATTGCCATTTTGATCTTCATAGATTTTTAAAGTATAATTACCAACATTTTTATCTTCGTCATCTTCTTTTTCATCTTCAGTTGGTTCATCTGGATTTGTTGGTTCATCTCTTCCCTCTTCGTTTTCATCTTCAGATGGAATTATTATTTCTGGTTCTTCTTCTATTTCTTCATTTTCATTGTTATCAACAATTACTTGATTATCATTATTTTCTGGTTGTTCTTTTTTCTCTTTTTTACCACTAAGGAAAAATATTCCCATAACTAGTATTATTACGGCTCCTATTCCTATTAGTACCATCGTTTTTTTATCCATATTCACTCACCTATTATAATTATTATATCACTAATGACAAAAAGAAAAAAGCTAGTCTTTTTAATTGCTAACTTTTTCTTTGTTTTATTTTTATTATTCTACAAACTCCAAGGCTCCTGTTTGAGGCTTAAAGATTATTTTATTTGGGGCGTTCATCATATAACTAACAACTCCAAATTGAGATATTTGAGTCTGTTTGTAATATTTTCTTCCATCCACATCAATACTTAACTCTACGCTTTCAGGTATGCGATAATATACTCCTACTCCTTTTTTCTCAATTAGTTTTTGAAGTTTATCGTCTTTCTTTTTTTGTTCTTCTATTTTTTCATATTCTTTTGTAGTGTTCAAAGAGTGTATTTTCACTGTTACCACAGGTGCTGAGGAATTTGTATTTAAAGCCATCACACCTTCTTCTTGAGAAAACTTAAATATCCCAAGTAATAGGTCTTCTTCTGATATAAGAGGTTTTTCGGGGCAAAGAGTAAAAGTGTATTCTAAGGTTTCTGAAAGTGTTTCTCCTACAAACAATGATACGTATCCGTCAATTATTTTGTCTAATTGCTTATACATATATTCTATTGAGTTGTTCATAAATGTTCCATCTACACTTCCTGATAATACGTCTATTTGTTGTTCTCTCAATTCTTGAATTTCCTTTACTGCTTGTTCGGCTGTAAGGTTTGGCATTGCATCTAATTGTCCTTGTTTTAAAAGTTCTTGTTCGTAAATAGGGTTTGTTTCAATTGTTGTGGCTGTGGAAATAGCTGTTTTCTCCTTTGTGGAATGGCAATGTGATTTAGGCTTATGTTTTTCTTCTACTTCTCCTATTGAAAGCAATGCTCCTTCTGGTGTTTTATTAACTTTTACATTTTTTATTGTGTTTAGATAATATATATTTTCATTATCACCAATAGGTCGTGTATAGATTTCTATATCTTTTATTGAATATTTTACTGCATCATTGATTATTATATTTTTTGCTCCTATCATATAAGCATAATCGGCAAATACTCCTTTGTTTTCTTGTATTTTTTCTACTTTAACCTTAAATATCAATTCTGTTTTTGGTAAAGTATAATAAGTTCCTGTTGAATTGAATGCTACTTTATCTGTTGTAAATGAGCGGTAACTTTGAGCCGTTAGATTCAAAGTTGTTAATATTGCTACCAATATTAGAGAAATTTGTTTGATTGTTCTTTTCATAATTTATTGTTTTATAGTTATTACTCCGTATTTATTTTTATTTTTGATAATGTAATAGTCTGCTCCCATAAAGGCTTTTAGACCTATATTGTTTAATTGCATTTCCAAATTATCTATT
This sequence comes from uncultured Bacteroidales bacterium, assembly GCA_937876865.1. Taxonomy (GTDB): domain Bacteria; phylum Bacteroidota; class Bacteroidia; order Bacteroidales; family P3; genus Onthomorpha. Next base: position 2,001 of record CALEFF010000073.1, read on the forward strand.
TCACCTTCTAAAAGAACTGCTTTTTCTTGAAAATTATTGTCTATTACTTTTAGTTTATTATCTTTATATACAAGAGCTTGACCATTAAAGAATATGCTCGCTCCTTGATAAAAAGTATTGGTTAGAGGTTTAAAGTCTTTTTCATTGCAATAAGAAAAGCCTTCTGGGGTTTTTGCTACTGCAATACCATTAGATGAGCCTCTTATTGATAGGGAACCTGAGGGTTTATCGCCTGTTGTTGCATATACTCTTTGTCTTTGTTTCTTTTCTTTGTATTCTATGTAATTGTTTGTTATCATTATAGATTCTGTTTTTGCAAAACTGATTATTTCACCTTCATTATTGAGGAGTTTTGAATCTTTTTTTCCGTCATACAACACAAAGAATCTTTTTGATGGAGAAGGTTTTGCTTCTTTGTATTGGAATGGTACGACAACTTCATTTTTCATATTAACAACTCCCCATTTATCTTTTTTACGAAAACATATATTGTCAGCAACTATTGAAAGTATTTCGTCATAAATAGGCTCTATTACCCATTTTCCTTCTGCATTTTGAATGCCGTATGAGAAGTTTTTTTCTATTACAAAATACACCTCACCTTTTTGGTTATTGGCTATGTCAAGTATTGTCCCTTCTATTGTGGCTATGTGATTTTGATTATCATCGTAAATAAATGTTTTATTTTCTTTATGTGCAAGAAAGAAGGTATCGTTAGTTATTTTTATTTCTACTCTTTCATATGCAGGTGGCACATATATTACACTATCTTTTCCTATTATTCCTTCTTCAAGATTTTGAGTAATTGCAAAATATTTAGGTAAAATGGTTGGGAGAATGACTTGATAGATTGGAGGAATGATTATCTTTCCTTCATCGTCTAAGAGTGCTTGTCCTCCTTCTTGGGTGTATGCTTTTAAATATGTTTCTTTTTTGCCGTTATATATTCCAAAATCTGCATAAATTGCCTCACTTATTTTTTCACCTTTGCCATTTATCAATCCAAACATAGGTAATCCCGAACTGCTTATTTGTTTGTAAGCATATAGTTTTCCTTCTATCAATATGGATATATCAAGGTATTGTGGATAAAGAAGGATTTTTCCTTTACTATTTGCTATACCATATTTCCCATTCTTTTTTATTGCAACAGCATCGCCTATGCGTGAGGTGATTTCGTACTCTTGGGCAATGATTTGTTTGTTTTGTTTGTCAATCAATTGATAACGTCCATCAACCTCTACAAGTGCGGCTCCATAGTCAAATACATTGATTTGAGAAAAGTCTTCTCTATAACTTTGTTTTTCTATTGGATAAGTCGCCTCTAATAGTACATTACCCAAAGTGTCGGCAAAGCCTATTTTATTATTGGAAACAAAAGATATTACTCCATCTCCTAACGCATCTATGCCATCAAATTGTGTGGGTAATATTTGTTTTCTATTTTTTACTACTCCCCATTTCCCATTTTCCTTAACTGCAAAAAACTCTCCATCTAAGGAAACGATTGAATCATATTTTATATCTACCGATAGTGTGTAAATATCTTGTGAGAAAACTATATTGGTAAAAAATATAGTTATTAAGATTGTTATTATTTTTTTCATGTTTTTTTTATTTTATATTACAATGCTGGTTCTTGTTGTGATAGACAATGGAAAGAGCCTAATCCCCATATTATATCTGTGGAATCTATGCCTATTACTTTACGATCAGTAAATATTTTGCTTAAAATATCCATTGCTTCTTGATCTTGTGGGCATTTATATAATGGAACAATTACTCCATAGTTTGAAATATAGAAATTAGCGTATGAAGCAGGTAAGCGTTGATCTTCCCATATTACTGGATTTGGCATTGGAAGTTCTATTATTTCTAATTGTTTTCCATTTTCTAAACGTGCTTGTTTAAGGAGTTTTAGGTTTTCTTGTAAAGGAGAATAGTTTTCATCGTTTTTGTTTCTTTCTATAACAGTAACTACTGTATCCTCTTTCACAAAACGTGTAATGTCATCAACATGTCCATCTGTATCATCTCCTTCTATACCATCTCCTAACCATATTACATTGTCTACATTATAGTAGTTACATAGTTTTTCTTCTATTTCTGCTTGCGAAAGGAGAGGATTACGGTTTTCATTCAAAAGACAAGCGGTTGTTGTTAGCAAAGTACCTTTTCCATTAACGTCTATTGAACCTCCCTCCATTATTATGTGAGGATGAAAAACTTCTAATTCTAAATGTTTTGCTATTTGCAAAGGAATTTGGTTATCTAACTCACAAGGGTATTTCCCTCCCCAAGCATTGTAATCCCAATTTACTATTGCCTTTTGATTACTCTTTAAAACAAAGGCTGGACCATGGTCTCTACACCAAGCATCGTTTGTGCGGAATTGATGAAAATGTATGTTTTCCATCTTTGCTCCTATTTCTTGTAATTGAGATGTAACTAAGTCTTGTGTTTTTTCGTCTTGAATATTTATATTCACTTTTTCTCCTTTTGCAACCTCTGATATGAATTGGTTGTATGAAGGAAATATTGTTTCTATTTTATCTGGCCAAGAGTTTTCGTTATGTGGATAACTTAGCCATGTACTTTCATGCTTTTCCCATTCTGCAGGAAATATAAATCCTAAATCTTTTGGTGTTTTCATCTTAGTTAATGATTTTGTTTAATCAATACAACGTTTTGTTATTTCTTCGTAAGAGTCTATTCTTCTATCTCTTAAATATGGCCAATGTATGCGATAATGATCTGTTTGCTCTGTTTCTATTTCTATTACAGCTACATCTTCTTCGGTGTGTGAGGATTTATGTAGCAATGTTCCAAATGGATTTGAAACAAAACTACCTCCCCAGAATTTCATATTGCCTTCTTGTCCTACTCTATTGACAGAAACGGTGTGAACTCCATTTGCTATTGCATGTGAGCGTTGTATAGTTTGCCAAGCATTGTATTGTTCTTGGTTTGTGGGTTCGTCTTGACTTATATCCCAACCTATTGCTGTTGGATAAAAAAGTATGTCTGCTCCTTTAAGGGCTGTAATTCTGCTTGCCTCAGGATACCATTGATCCCAGCAGATTAAAACTCCTATGTTTCCAAATTTTGTATTGAATACTTTATATCCTAAGTCTCCTGGTGTGAAATAGAATTTTTCGTAATAGCCAGGGTCATCAGGAATATGCATTTTGCGATATTTTCCTAAATATTCTCCATCTGCATCAAGTACTGCTACTGTGTTATGATAAAGCCCTTTCATTCTTTTTTCAAATAATGAGGCTATAATTACTACTCCTAATTCTTTTGCTAAATCGGATAGTATTTTTGTAGTGTTTCCCGGAATTTCTTCTGCTAATTTGAAGTTTTCATAATCTTCTACATCACAAAAATATAATGATGCAAAAAGTTCTTGCAGGCATATGATGTTTGCTCCTTTGCTTGCACATTCTTTTATTTTTTCTATCGTTTTTTCTATATTTGATTGCTTGTCTTTTTGACAAGTCATTTGAATTAATCCTACTTTAACTTTCATGATTTTTTTCTTTTTTTAAATCCAAATTGACTAAGCAATAACCCTAAAACGACTATTACTATTCCTAAAACCTTAGAAATAGAAAATGTTTCTTGTCCTAAAAAAATAGCGACAATAATCGTTACTATTGGTATTGCGTTTGTAAATATACTTACTTTAATTACTGATAATATTTTTGCACTATATGAATACAACATAAAAGCTCCTGCTGAACAAAAGATTGCTAATAATACTAAACTACTAATTGCCTCTTTTGTCCAAACAACTGTATCGAGAGATTTGTAGTCGAAAATTAAAAAACATGGCAAAAAATAGAATATTCCTATTATATTTTGTGTTGTAGTGATAGTTATAGGAGAGTATTTATTTATTAAACGAGAAAGTATTACTCCATAGCCACTTCCTGACACAACTGCTAAGAGTAAAAGTAGGGTTCCTTGCCAAGAGATTTTCAATTCTCCCGAAGGATTTATACTCATAATTACTATTCCCACAACTGAAATCACTGCTCCAAAGAGAAGATTCCACCCTAATTTATCTTTATTAAATATATGTAATGCTATGGGATTTACTATCGGCAAAAGTGCTATCATTATTGCAGCAAAACTTGCATCTACAAAATGCATACTGAAATTCTCACCCATAAAATACAAGAAAGGTTCAAACAAAGTTAACAAAAGAAATTTTGGAATATCTGATTTTTCTATTCTTTCTAATTTACCCATTAAAGAAAACGTGGTAAACATAAGCAATGATGCTATTGCAAGCCTTATTGTGAGAATTAGAAAAACAGGAAAATTAGCATTCAGAAGTTCTTTTGTCCAAACAAAACTTATGCCCCAAAATATCATTGAAAATATTATGGAAACATAAGCAAGTATTGTTTTGTTAGTGTTTTGCATAACTATTTAGCTCTAAAAAGTGTATGTTATACCAAGTGAAGGCATTATTGGCAATTGATCAACTCTTTGAGATGTAATTCTATTCCAATAGAATAGGTTATTACGATTATATACGTTGGTTACACTTAAATTTATTTCTAAAATTGAACGTTTTCCTATATCAAAACGTTTCTTTGCCGAAATATCTAAACGATGATAGTTTGGAAGACGCTCCGAGTTAAGCTCTCCATATATTGTTGTTAATGTTCCATTTTGAGAAATAAAATCAGAGTTTATACCATTTGAAAAATCTAACATTTCGACCATTGAAGCAGTTGGAGAATATGGGAATCCACTACCATAGTTCCAACGTACTGATATTTCAAAATCGCGACTTTGTCCCATTTGATAGTTAATCAAAACATTAACATTATGTCTACGGTCGTAATGAGGAGCATAAGTTTGCATTTCTCCTTCTCTTATAACCTTTCCTAATGAATATATTGTCCAAACATATAGTCTTCCATCATCATATTTTAAAGAAAAATCAGCCCCATAAGCCTTACCATTTTCAACAGTATATTCCTTTCTTAAATATCCAGGTTTTTCTATATGTTCTTGATCATCTGCATATAATTTATCCCTATTTATTGATGTTAAATTAGACATTGTCTTATAATAGCACTCTACATTTAAATTAAAATTGCGTAATATATCATACTCTGCTCCAAATATAAAATGATTTGAAGTTTGCACGTATGAGTTTATTGGGTTTCCTCGAAATGAATCAACAATATTCAAGTCAGGGGTTACTGTTAGGTATCCTGTGAAAAGATTTACAATATCTCTATCGCTTTTTGTATCAAGAAATGTTTGAGAATACATTCCTGTAGCTAATTTTAAACGGAATTTTTTTGTAACATTCCATTTTGCAGATAAACGTGGTTCTAAAAAAACATCTCCAAGTGAAGCGTAATAACTAAGTCTTAAACTTGGTTCTACAAGCACGTTACGATAGAGTAATTTATAAATTGCATAAAGACCTATTTCAGTTGAATAATCAGTAATTGTATCATTTATTTTATAAGATGTCTTTGTTGTATTTCCTTCCATTTCCATTCCATATTTCAATCTATCATCTCCAAAGAAATTAGTAACAGACATACCTACGTTAAATCCACCGATATTACTCATTTGATTTTGGTTTGTAGTAGTTTCATTCATATTCATAGTATAATCAGAATATGCTATTACCCCTTCTACTAAGGCTGAGGAAGTTCCTGGAATTATTAAAAAATTTGTACCAAAGGCTCTATTAACCCAATTAAAGTTTTGAATAGCTTCATATTGATTTACTTTATCTGTGAAGTTTAATCCAAAAATATTGATTTTACTTCCATTATCAGTAGCAAGTGTTAGTTTGCCATACAGGTCGAAATAATCGTATGGCAATTCTTTATTCATATAAGAATAAATTGAGGTAGAAGTTTTTGATAAATAAGAATTCTTTGCCGATAATATGTAAGAGAGTGAATAATCCTTCTTTTTTAACAATGGGCCTTCCAATAGAAGATTTGCACCAAAAGTAGAGGCAGCTAACTTTCCGCTAAACTGTTTTTTATTCCCATCTTTGGTTGTAATATCCATAACAGAGGATATTCTTCCTCCATATTGAGCTGAAAATCCTCCAGTATAAATATCTGCATTTCTTATAATATCTGTTTCAAATACAGAGAATAATCCTATTGAGTGAAAAGGATTATAGACTACCATTCCATCAAGTAAAACTTTGTTATGAATAGCCGAACCACCTCTAATATAGAGTTGCCCTCCTTGGTCTCCAGAAAAAACGACCCCAGGCAAAACTTGTATGTATTGAGCCAAATCCGCTTGTCCTCCAATAGAAGGCATTTGTTGTATATCTTTAGATGTAATTTTCTCTATTGAAACTTGACTTTCTGTTCTTGCCACTTCCTGTCTTCCTTGTATTTCTATAGTTTGCAATTCTGTGGCAGAAGGTGCTAAATCTATTTTTAATGCAAGTACTTTATTCTTTTCTACTTTTATTGGTGCAGTATAAGTCTCATAACCAAGCGATGTTACCTTTATAGAATAGTTTCCTGTCTTTATTTTTGAGAGAACAAAATATCCATTTACATCTGTTGTCGTTCCTATTTGTGTATTTTCCAACATTACGTTAGTTAACATCATTGGTTCTCCCGTTTCCTTATCGTAAACAAATCCTCGAACTGAACCTGTTTGTGCCGAAACTAATGTTGTTACTAAAACAAAAATTAGAACAAATACTTTTTTCATTTTTATTTTCGTTTTTTAGTGAGTGAGTTTAAAAATTAATTCTTTAAATAATTCATTATTATCAAAATTAGAGCCTAATCCTTTGGTTTTTAAGTCATAATCTTTTATCATTTCCATATTCTGATAAAGTTTTTCTAACGGAAATATTTGTGAGGCGTAAATATAATCTTTTGCAAAATAAGGCGAAACACCTATTGCAGAAACTACACTTTCGTTTGTTTTATCTTTAAGCTGAGAAACTATTGCTATTTTCACAAAATAAGCAAATAAATTGGGCAACATTGCCTGTATAGGATTTTCATTTGTATTTGCGAGTAAATAATCAACTATTCTGTTAATTTTAGTATGATTTAATTTTACTATTGCGTTTTGTAGTTCAAATATATTATAATCTTTATTTACCCCTATATGATTTGCCACGTCAGACTGAGTGATTTGAGTTCCTTCCTTTAAGTTGATAGACATTTTATCTATCTCATTAGCTATTTTTTGAAGATTATTACCAAGACACTCAAAAATTAAATTTGTTGCAGAATTCTCTATTGAAAACCTTTTATCTCTTACATATTTATCTATCCAAGGAATTACTTTGTTTTCGTAAAGTTTCGCACTTTCAAATATTATTCCAGATTTATTTACCTTATCTAAAAACTTTTTATCAATTGTCTTATTTTTATTAACGAGCACTAAAATTGTAGAATTCAAAGGTTTTTCCACATAAAAACTAAGTGGAGACAATTCTTTTTTGTCCATTTGCTGAAATTCCTTTACAACAATCAGTCTTTTTTCACTCATCATAGGATATTGCTTAGCAAAAGAACATATTTCCTTAGCATTAGTTTCCAAGCCATAGAGTGTTGTAAAATTAAAATCCCTTTCTGCTTCATCTAAGATTTCTTCTTCAAATTTTGAAGTTAACAAATCAATATAATAATTCTCTTCTCCCGTCAGCAAATACACAGGAGAGAATTGTCTTTTATTAAAATGATTTAGGATTTCTTCTATCTTTTTTACAATCATAACGTTTTAGCAACAAAAAAAGAAAATCCCTTTCCTCAGAAAGGAAGGGATTTCTTATTATTTCCTTATGCAACTAAATCGCATTACAATTCTCTTGAACCCATTCTGTCCATTGCACAACGGAATCCTATCCAATCGGTACTTTGTGCTTGATCTAAGAATCTTCTTTGTCCAGGACTTAAGTAGAATGCTCTATCTTTCCAAGATCCACCCTTAACTACACGTGCCTTATCATCAACCATAGATCTTTGTTCGTAAGCATACATATCACTTGTTTCCTTTTTAACTTCTACTTCTGCACCTTCTTCGCCGCTTTCTTCTTCATATCCACCTTCTTCTTCGCCTTCCTCAGGTGTAGTAACCCAACTATCGCGTAATTGAGAAGCCAAATCTCCGTCAAGATAGTTAATATTATCTGATTGACGATAATTTCTTCTATTTATATTTTCTTCCACAGTAACAGCTCTATAAGATATTCTACCCAAAGAGTCTTTTTCAGCTATCATTCCATCAGAATCTGTAACTTTTGTCATATAAACGTTACCTCTATAAGGGTTTATACCTTTTGAATCAACACCTGTGCTAACTCTATATACGTCCATAACCCATTCTGCAACGTTTCCAGCCATATTATATAAGCCATAATCGTTAGGAAAATAGAACATAACAGGAGCAGTGTATTCCCAATGGTCATTCAACGCACTTGCAACACCCATAGCATCCCCTCTACTACGTTTGAAGTTTGCCATCATTTGACCATAATATTTCTTTTCCGCTGTTCTTACTATATGTCCGTTCCATGGATAGATTCTTCTTTCCACTATTCTTTCCTCTACTGTATTTCCCACTAATGATAGAGCAGCAAATTCCCACTCAGCTTCGGTTGGCAAACGGAAACGAGGCAATAAAATACCATCTTCCATTTTCACTTTTCTAAATCCTTCACCATTAGGGTTTAAGTCTTCCATTTCAACTCCAACAACACCTTCATATTGTCCCGCATAATAAGCATCTGTTGTGAAAACATTTTCACCTGATTGTTGATCGTCCATCATTTCCAAGAAACCTGCATCGACAAGTATTCTCTCGTTTACTCTATCTGTTCTCCAAGAACAATATTCGTTAGCTTGTAACCAACTAACTCCTACAACAGGATAATCTGCCCAAGAAGAATGACGGAAATAATAATCAACCATTGGTTCATTGTAGCTCAACTTTGAACGCCACACCAATGTATCAGGCAAAGCCTTTTGATAAACTTCTGGATAATCATTTCCATAAACTCTATTCAACCAATAAAGATACTCTCTGTAATCTAAATTAGTTATTTCACATTCATCCATATAGAAAGACGAAACAGTTACTCTCTTAGGTTGGTTATGCCATTCGTATCTTACATTATCGGTAGTTTGTCCCATTACAAAAGAACCACCTTCTATAAATACCATTCCCGGAGGAGTCATTTGGTCTTCACCATTTGCAGATTCAAATCCACCCCATTCAGGATTATCATAATCCCAGCCTGTTGTAGCAGATTGGTCTGATCCTTTACAATTTGCAAACAATACAATAATTCCAAAACAAAGGACTAATTTACTGATCAATACCTTATTCATATCTTTAATTTTAAATTATTTCTATATTTTTCTTTCAATTAAAATGATGGACACTTAATTGCTTTTATCTTTTTACGTTTTTCTGGACAAGGAAGTTGCATTCCAAGAGATATTTCGTGAGCTCCACCCGATGCATTTGACAATTCTGACACCGTTATATCGTAGCTATATCCAATTTTAATATTTTCATATTGAACACCAAACAATAGAACTAACGCATCTGAATTATCAAAACCTATTGATTGTCTATACCAAGTTCCAACAATGAATGGACTCCAATCCAAATACAATCCATAGTTTAACATTTGAAATCCCCCTTGATAACTATAAATTACATTTGGCGAAATAATAGGAGCACCAAAGAAAGCATTTGTTCTTCTTTTATCTCTACTCAAATTAAGTTTTATTCCTCCATTCGCTGTAAAACGCATAGGAATTCTATTATAAGAAATAAAGCCATCATTAGGTCTTGTTAAATTATTTGCTGCTCCACCTATGTACCAATTCTCTCCATACAATACAAAAGCAGCTCCAAAATCCACAAAAGTATGTGATAAATCTTCTGGACGAGCAGCCATCGTAGAATAAATAAAACCATATCTTGGGTCAATCATATCAGGGAAAGAAAGTTGATCCCAATCCAAACTTCTATTTGTTACACTTGCTTGTGCAGCCAAATTAAGGAAAATATCGTTAGTTAATTTCAAACGTAGAGAATAAATTAACGAAGCAACATTTGTACGATAAAACTCGCTTTGCATATCACTCATTATGGTAACACCCACACCCCCAGCAAGAGCATCAAAATATTGATCATAACTTGCAGAAAATGTTTTAAACGCACCTAAAGTTGGCCATTGATCTCTGTACGACAAAGCAACTCTTGGACAAACAGCCGAACCTGCTAATGCAGGATTGGTATATAATGGGTTAGCATAAAACTGCGAAAAATGAGGGTCTTGTGCCTTTGAAAAAGAACAAGCAAACACCAATGCAACCACAAGAGACAATATTCTTTTCTTCATATTTCTTATAATTATTCTTCGTTTTTTACTATAAAATTAGCCTAATTTGAGTTGGCAATATTACAAAAAAAAATGCAATTAGAGAAAGTTTCTGCATTTTTTTTATTTTTTTACCACTTTCTAATCCTATTATACTGACAAAATAGCATTATGTTTCACAAAGTTAAAGATTTTAAAAATTATTTCTTTGTTACATTAAAATAAAGCAAAGAAAAAAATAATTCTTTCTATGCTTTAATAGTCTCTGTGAGAGACTCAACAGTATCTGTGAGAGACTCAACAGTATCTGTGAGAGACACAATAATATAATAATAATAAAATAATATTAAGAAAAAATTAAAAATAAAAAAGAAACATGTTAAAACATTTTCCACAATAAAGCCGCGACAAACAATAAAACCGCAAAAATAATGTTATAATAGTTATGAAAAGATTTATTTTAATTTTAGCGATAATTTTTCAAACAGGATTTTGTGTTTCACAAACAATAAATTATCCCGATTCATCAGTTCTTTCTTCTGGAAATTGGTATTATGTAAATATTCCATCAAACAATATTTACAAATTGACTTACAACGATTTTCTTGCTTTGGGAGTAGAAGAAGAGGAAATAAATTTTGACAATTTATCAATATGGGGAAATTGCGAAGGAGCAATTAGCGACACTAATAGCAATTACACTCAATCCGATTTAACAGAAAAAGCAATTTATGTAAACAAACAAGAAAAATATGTCTTGTTTTATGCAAAATCCACAATAAAATATGAATTTGACACACCAAACAATAGTTTTTATTTTACAATCCACCCATACTCTGATGTATCTACATATTTTATCACCTTTAATTCCTCTATTGGCGAAAAGAAAAGAATTACAGAAAGAGAATCTATTGAAAGCGAAAATGCAGAAGAAAGCAGATTTGCGAAGGATTTCTTTCTTCATAAACGAGAATTAGTAAATCTTTTAAGTTCTGGAAGAAATTGGTTTGGAGAAAGTTTCTCTATGTCTTCAAATCAAAATTCATTCCCTTTATCTTTGCAAGGCATTTCAAATCAACACTCTACTAAAATAACTCTTTGTCTTGTAAATGAAAGTTCTAATCCTGTTTCATTCACTTGTAAAATTGGTAGCACAGAGATTGGGCAAGTTAATATAACATCTAAGCACGATGATTACGCAGCACAATTAAGCACAAAAGAGTTTTACACAACTATATCAAACGAATCCCCTACCCTTTTATTACAATTCAATGGCAATAGCAACGTTGATAAAGGTAGATTAGACTATATATTAGTTAATTACACAAAAAAATTACGTTTCAACAACTCTGCCTTAAAGATTTATTCAAACAAAAGCGAAGAGTTAAACAAAAAAACTTGCTATGTAGTAGAAAACGTTAGAACAAACAACATTAAGATTTGGGACGTAACAAATCAAAACGATGTTTATTCAATAACAGATTTTCAAAGAGGTGATAACAACGAGTTAAGAGTAATTATTCCAAACGATACTTTAAGAACACTTTACATTTTTTCATCTACCTCATTTCCTACACCTATTCTAAAAGGCAAAGTAGAAAATCAAAACCTACATGCTTGGGGTCCTACCGATTTTATAATAGTTACAGCACCCGAGTTTAAACAACAAGCCGATAGCCTTGCACAACTCCACAGAGAATATGATGGAATTATGGTTAATGTAGCAACAACCTTGCAAGTCTATAACGAATTTTCATCTGGAACAAAAGATTTTCTTGCCATAAGAGAATTAGCACGTATGCTTTACAACAAATACTCCTCAGAAGGCAAGGCACCAAAAAACATTCTTTTATTTGGCGATGGCACATTTGACAATAAAAACATTTTAGGAGCAAACAATAATTTTATTCCAACATATCAATCCATCAACTCTATAATTGACGCAGGCACATCCTACACAACAGATGACCCAATAGGATATTTATCTCCTTATTCAAAAGGAAGCATAATCGACACCCTAAAAATAGGAATTGGAAGAATACCTTGCAACAATGAAAGTGAAGCAAATAATTTTTTAGATAAATGTAGAAGATACATATCAAAAGAAGACCTTGCAAAAGGTAAACTTGGCTCTTGGAGAAACAACATAACCCTAACAGCAGACGATGCAGACACTTGGGGAGAGCGTTATTTTATTGACAATGCAGAGACTATATATTACGAAATAAAAGAAACAAACCCTATACTCAACGTAGAAAAGATTTATTCCGATGCTTACAAGCAATACGCCTCTTCATCAGGAGCAACATACCCCGATGCCTCAAAAGCAATCAATCAAAGAATGAAAAAAGGCTGTCTTTTATTCAACTATGTAGGACACGGCTCGGAGGATCACCTCTCAAGCGAAAGACTAATCACAATAACCGACATAACAAGTTGGGATAACTATTACTCCTTGCCTATTGTAATCACCTCAACTTGCGAATTTACTCGTTTTGATATGATTGACAAACAATCAGCAGGCGAATTTATTCTTTCTTCCCAAAACGGAGGAGGCATAGCCTTAATTTCGGCTTCAAGAAAAATACCTTCAAGAAACGAAATCAACACAAATATACACAGATATGCAGTGATAAAAGAAAACAACAAAGGCTTAACCTTTGGAGAGATGTTTATGAAAGCCAAAAACGCCACAACCCTTGTAGTAGAAGAAAGAAGTTTTGGGCTTTTTGGCGACCCTGCCCTTAGAATAGACCTTCCCGAATATAACATTCAAACAACAAAAATCAACAACAAAGAAATAAATCCAACTTCTCCTGACACAGTAAAAGCCCTTTCTCAAATGACAATAGAAGGTATGGTAACCGATCACACAAACAACATAATACAAGACTTTAATGGAAAGATAGAAATCACCCTTCTTGACAAAGCAAGTAATTATTATACACTTGACAACGAAGGATTGAACACTGACATAGAATTTGAACAACAAAAAAACATTCTACACAAAGGAATCACAAACGTAGAAAACGGAAAATTCACCTACACCCTTACCGTTCCAAAAGATATAGCCTACAACTATGGCAAAGGAAAGCTTAGTTTCTATGCACAAACCGATAAAATAGACGCAGCAGGCTATTGCGATAATTTCATCATAGGAGGAATAGACACAAGCGTAGTTATAGAAGAAACACGTCCTCAAATATCACTTTACATCAACGACACTAATTTCATAAATGGAGGAATCACAGATGAAAATCCAAAACTTTTTGCAATCATTAGCGATCAAATAGCAATAAACACCGTAGGAAGTGGACTTGGACACGACATTATGGCACGATTAGACAATGCAGCAAACACTTTCGTATTAAACGATTACTTTGAAGTAAATTCCATCAATCCAAACAAAGGAACAATCACTTTCCCTTTCACAAATCTTTCTGAGGGCGAGCATACCCTAAGTTTGAAAGTTTGGAATATTTTTAATTTTTCCTCAGATGCAACAATAAACTTTGTTGTTAATTCCTCAGAAGAAGGAAATGTAATGAAATTAAAAAACTATCCTAATCCATTTAGCGACAACACTCAAATAATCCTTCAACACAATCAACCCTCTACAATACAAAGAGCCGAATTGCAAATATTCAATCAAGACGGAAGGCTAATAACAAACATAGACGCAACCCCTTACATTGGCACTTATAGCATTGGGCCAATAACTTGGGAAGGCACAACAGAAGGAGGTGAAAAACTATCAAACGGCATTTACTTTTGCAGAATGCAAATCAAAACACAAACAGACAAAATCACAACTCCAATACAAAAAATCATCATTTTCAATAGGAATAAATAATAAAACAAAAATAATATCGTTTAAGATTGGTAAAAAAATTAAAAATTAGGTAATGAAAAAAATTCTTTTAGTAGTAGCAATTCTTATTTTAGGAAATAGTCTTTTTGCACAAAGATTAGATAATGACAATATAGATCAACTATCTGGTAAAGTAACCGATGGAGCAAGAATAGTATCAACAGGAGTTCCTTTATTGATAATAGCACCCGATGCAAGAAGTGGAGCAATGGGCGATGTGGGTGTTGCAAGCAAACCTGACGCAAACTCTTTGCACTGGAACGCAGCCAAATTAGCCTTTATGCAAAATCAAACAGGAGTTTCATTCACATACTCTCCTTGGTTAAGAGAATTAGTATCCGACATAGAATTACTATACCTTGGAGGATATTACAAACTTAATGAAAGAAGTACATTAGGAGCCTCTTTAACCTATTTTTCTCTTGGTTCAATAGACTTTTTTGACAACGAAGGAATGGCAACCGGCACATATAAGCCAAACGAATTTGCAATGGACTTGGCTTACACAATGAAACTAAACGAAAACTTCGCAATTTCCCTAACAGGACGCTACATTCGTTCCGACCTTACACAAGGACAAAACGTTGGAACAACCTCTACTCACGCAGCAAATGCAGGAGCAGCCGACTTAGGCTTATATTATCAAAAAGCAATCAAAGCCGAAAAACCCTCAGAATACGCCTTAGGACTACAAATCTCAAATCTTGGTTCTAAAATATCTTATTCCGATAATATGGATAGCGAATTCCTACCAGCAAACCTAAGACTTGGAGGAAGATATACCACACAATTAGACCAATTCAACGAAATTTCCATAATGATGGACTTCAACAAACTATTAGTTCCTACACCTCCTGTTTACGATGATTCAACAGGAAATATTTTTGCAGGAATGGACCCTAACGTAGGAGTATTTCAAGGAGCAATTCAATCCTTCTATGACGCTCCAAACGGATTTAAAGAAGAAATTCAAGAAATTTCACTCTCTGTTGGTGCAGAATATTGGTACAATAAAGTCTTAGCACTAAGAGCAGGTTACTTTTACGAAGCCAAAAACAAAGGAGCAAGACAATATCTAACACTTGGAGCAGGAATAAAATACAACGTAATGGGATTAGACATTAGTTACCTAATAGCAACAGGTCAATTAAACAACAATCCTTTGAAAAACACACTTAGAGTTGGCTTAAACTTTGATTTATAATAAAAAAATGAAAATAAAAACAGGAATAGGATACGATGTTCACCAATTAAAAAGTGGTGAACATCTTTGTTTAGGGGGAATAAAGATTGCTTCCGAATTAGAAGCCGTAGGACATAGCGATGCCGATTGCTTAATTCACGCAATAATCGATGCACTTCTTGGAGCAGCAAACCTAAGAGACATAGGATTTCAATACCCCGATACAAATATTCAATACAAAGGCATAGACTCAAAAGAACTTTTAAAAGACTGTGTAGAGAAAGTAAGAGCAAAAGGCTTTGAAATCGGCAACATAGACTCAACAATATGCCTTCAAACCCCCAAAATAGGAAAATACATTCCTCAAATGCAAGAATGCTTAGCACAAATCATAGGCATAGACAGCGAAGACATCTCAATAAAAGCCACAACCACAGAGAAATTAGGCTTTGTAGGCAAAAGCGAAGGCATTTCAGCCTACGCCATTTGCTTAATCACAAAATAAAGCAAAGAAAAAAATTCAAAAATCAAAGAAATAATTTCAAAAAGCATAGAAAAAACATGACTTTTCTATGCTTTATTTCTGCACGTGGTGCATACAATAATAAATATATAATAAAA
>CALEFF010000074.1 GCA_937876865.1 uncultured Bacteroidales bacterium
AAATGCGTACGAATATTTTTTGTTTGAAAATATCGCACGCATTTGGGCTTAACTCTTGGAAAAACGTTTTTATTTTCCTTTGCTTTCTTGTTTTGCTTCTCTTATCTTAAAGGTGAAAATCTTAATGTAAAGCTATATGTTCCCGAACTTGGGACTTGGTATTTTTCTATGGTTTGTGGGCCACAACTTCCATTGCCTAATCCTCTTTGAACATAGTCAAAATGTGCATAAACTTCTTCTCTTGCCTCTAATTCCCAAGGGTGTAGTTTTTCTTTGTTGAAATCTTTGTCGTCAAAGTGTAACATAGAAAATGCAATTGGTTGATTAGCTTCTATTTTCAAGCCTTTTGTTGAACCTTTCTTGTAAAGGAAAATTTCTCTCATTTCTTGACGATTGCCACAACTTTGAGGGTGAGCATAAGGTGTTAGCATATCGGTTACGGTTGTTGAATATCGTCCTACAAATGAGGCTTCTTGTCTATCGTTGTAGTTTTCCCAAGGGCCTTTTGCGTAATAATCTATCTCTTCAAAGTCTTTTGAGAAAATCATTCCAAGACCTAATCTTCTTAATCCCTCAACAATTGGATTCATTGTTACTTTCATATCCACAATATTGTTGGAATAAACGGTGTATTCAATTGTGTAAGGACATTTTTCGCCTTTTGTTGTTACCTTTATTTCGGCTTTTGTCTTTTCTTTATTTAGTTTTATTTCGCAAGTGCTTGCTAATTCGCCCGAAATGCTATCGCCGTGTTTGTCGTTTTCAATCCAACGATTATTATTGTAGTGAGGTGCGCCTTTTCTATCGCTAATTACTTCAAAGCCATCGTATTTCCAATAAAGGATTTCTCCATTTTGTTTATCAAAACTTATTTTGAATCCTTTGTTTTCAAGTGTTAATTGAGTTTTATCTTCTTGAACTAAAAACGCTTCTTTGCTTTCTTCAACCTCTTTTAAGCGATTTTCTATTTTATTGATAGCAAATTGCCAATGAGCCATAGCATAATCTTTCTCTGCCCAATGATTTGCTTCTTTTAATCTTAGTTGTAAATTGATAAAACTTTCTTTTTCTTGGTTTAATTCCACATTGTATGGTAGTTTTATCTTTGCTATTGTATTTGGTTTTAAGGCTGGTAGTTTTGTTGTGCCTTTATAGATTTCGTATCCGTCTTCTATGATTTGAAAATCAATATAGAATTTGCTTAAATCAATGAAATCATATTTATTTGCTATGACTACTTGTTTTTTTTCTTTGTCAAAAGAAAGGATTTTAACGTATTGATACACTTTTTTTACCTCTGCGAGTTTGTCATTCCACTCTCTGTCGGCTCTAATTATGCCATTGTTCATAAAATTGCCTTGATGAGGACCGGGATAATCGTATCCTGCCGAATAATAAGGAAATCCATTCTTTACAAATTCGCCTTTCTTAATTGCTTGTGGGAAATAGATTGATTGATCTACCCAATCCCAAATGCAACCACCTATTGCGTTTTTTCCTTTTTCTATTTCGTCCCAATATTCTTTTAGATTTCCTATTGCATTACCCATTGCGTGAGCGTATTCACACATTATATAAGGTTGATTTAAGCTATCGGATTTTGCAAAAGCCTTTACAACATCAAGATGTGGGTACATTTCCGAATAAAAGTCGGTATAAGGAGTTTTTCCTCTTGTTGCACCCTCGTAATGTATAGGTCTTGTGTCCAAAGATTTAGTTGCGTTGTAGGTATGTAAGAAATTCTCTCCGCCACCTGCTTCATTACCCAAAGACCAAAAGATAATACTTGGGTGATTTCTATCTCTAAGCACCATAGCCTTGGTTCTATCAACATATTGTGCCCTCCAAGTGCTATCATTCGTTATTCCACCTTTCTCTCCGTGCACTGCCCAATTCAAATGACACTCAACATCTGCCTCATTCATTACATACATTCCATAAAAGTCTGTCATTGCATACATTTTTGCTTGACGAGGGTAGTGGCTTGCACGAAGTGTATTGACGTTTGCTTGTTTCATCAATTTAATGTCTTTAAGCATAGTGTTCACATCAATACTTCTTCCATACAAAGGGTGAGTGTCTTGTGTGTTTACGCCTTTAAATAGCACTCGTTCGCCATTTATATAAACACAATTGTTGGCTATCTTTATATCTCTAAAACCATACTTTGTGCTAAATACTAATTCTTCCTTACCTTTCTTATCTTTTTGACGAATAATCACCGTATAAAGATAAGGAGTTTCTGTATTCCAAAGCTCAACGTTGTCTAATAGATGATTAAGATTGATTTTAGTTTCTTTTTCCTTTAAAACTTCCTTTCTTTCAATTTTCCAAACCAATTGTTTTTTTGCATCAAGAAGTTCTATTTCTATTATCTTTTCTGCTTTCTTGCCCGTAGGATTGTCAAGGGTTAATTCTATATTGAAATTTCCCTTTTTGTAGCCTGTGTTTGCATCAAGAGTGCTTGTAATGTAATGATTGCTAATAAAAACTCTTTCAACGGCAAACAAATATACATCTCTATGCAAACCACTCATATGAAACATATCTTGCCCTTCAAGATAAGAGGCGTCCGTCCAACGAAAGACTTGAACATAAAGCTCATTAACGCCTTCTTTTAAATATTGCGTAAGTTCAAATTCTGCATCGTTATTGCTCGCCTGGCAATATCCTACTTTCTTTCCGTTACACCAAACATACGCTCCACTATATAGTCCATCGAAGTGAAGGAATACTCTCTTTTGCTCCCAATTCTTTGGAATAGAAAATGTTTTGTGATAAGTCCCAACGGGATTTTCTCCATATAATCCTTTGTATTGCTCTTTTACATCAATAAAAGGAGGGTTGTTTTCAAAAGGATAATCCACATTTACATACAAAGGTACATCGTATCCAAGCATTTCCCAACACGAAGGAACGTTTATTGATTCCCATTTAAGATTTCCTTTTGTGAACATATCGTTTTCACTTGGTCTTTCATTAGCCGAAGGAGAGAAGTGAAAGTCCCATTTTCCATTAAGACTAATTAAATCCGCTTTCATTGGAGAAATCCAAGGATAATTAAAGGTTTCTTCGCTCATCATTGCCTTTGTGTTGCTATAAGGAAAGAAAGTAGCACGAGGAGAGCAACGATTGATTTGAAAAACCTCTTGATTTTCCCAATCATTCTTCTCTTGCGAAAATGCAAAATAAGAAAAAATGATTGATAAGATAATAAAACAATAGATTTTCTTCATAATAAAGCACTTGTTTAAAAGAAAAGCCCAAACCAAGCTTTTGATTTGGGCTTTATTATACTATTAACAAAAAACTATTTTCCGAATTTCTTAGATAGTTTATCTAACATATCTACTGTCATCGATTGTAAATCAAATTTAGGTGCAAATCCCCATTCTGCTCTTGCACAACTATCGTCCATCCAATTTGGCCATGAATCAGCGATTTTTTGTCTTGTTTCGTCTAATTCATAAATCATTTTGAAATCTGGTTTATGTTTTCTTATTTCTGCATAGATTTCTTCTGGATCAAAGTGCATTGCTGTTACGTTGAAACTATTACGGTGAATCAATTTAGTAGGATCTGCTTCCATTATATTGATTGCTGCGTCTAAAGCATCAGGCATATACATCATATCAAGCATTGTGCCTTTCTTTAAAGGACAAGAGAATTGTTCTCCTTTAACTGCTGCATAGTAAATATCAACTGCGTAGTCTGTTGTACCACCTCCCGGAGGGCATACGTTAGAAATTAAGCCTGGGAAACGAACTGAACGTGCATCTACGCCAAAACGTTCAAAATAATAGTCTCCTAATAATTCTCCTGTAACCTTTGTTACTCCGTAAATAGTCTTTGGACGTTGAATTGTGTCTTGTGGAGTTCCGTTAAGTGGAGTTGTGTCGCCGAAAGCACCGATTGAAGAAGGTGTAAATAAAGCACATTTCTTTTCTCTTGCTATTTCTAAGCAGTTAATCAATGCTCCAATTCCTATATTCCAACCAAGCATAGGATTTTTTTCAGCAGTAGCCGAAAGAATAGCCACAAGGTTGTAGATAGTGTCTATTTGATATTTATCAACTATTGCTGCAATTTCTTCTGCCTTAGTTGCATCACAAGCAGCGATAGGACCGCTTTGTTGAATAGCCTCTGTCAAACGAGCAGGGTTAATGTCGGTTGCAACAACATTACTTCCACCATAGATTTCTCTTAATCTCATTGTAAGCTCGCTGCCTATTTGACCGCCTGAGCCTAAAACCAATATTTTTTTCATCTTAATCGATATTTATATTCTTGTGCAAAAGTACTAAATAATCTTTAATCCTACAAATTTTGTTTGTTTAAGAAATAATATTATTTTTGCCAAGTGAAACGAAATCGCTATTTTGCTTGTCTATATATAATGAAAGCAAAATTTATGTTTAGTAACAAAATAAAATTTAGAGTTTATGAAAAAATTATTCTTAATCGTAGCAATGGCTTTCATAACAAGCTTTGCGTCTGCTCAAATCACTTTCGAGCAATTCAATCAAATCAATTTCAAGGTAACTCCTCAACAATTGACCGAGCAACTTGCAAATTATGGTTTTGTCCAAAACAATTTAGGATTAATAATAGGAAAGATTGATAATGAAGATGTTGAAATTTCTTTCACTCTTTCTGAAAATGGAGTAATAAATCAAATGCAGGTAACAGAATTACAAGCCTTAGAAAGAGAGAATTTCAATCAAAGAGTTAGAGAAGTAGTTGGAATGATTGATGAAAGTGGAAAAAACATCAATCTTCAAAAAGATTCACCACAGCCCGGCAAAGCACGAGTGATATTGATTTACAGATAGAATTAAAACAAAAAGAAAAGCCACTCTATTTTTGAGTGGCTTTTTTATTTCAATTATTTTATAACTCCTAATTGTTTTCCAATCTTTGTAAATGCTGCGATACAACGGTCTAAATGTTCTTTTTCGTGAGCAGCAGATACTTGAACACGTATTCTTGCTTGTCCTTTTGGAACAACAGGATAGTAGAAACCTGTTACATAAATTCCTTCTTTTTGTAATTCAGTAGCGAAATCTTGTGAAAGTTTTGCATCATAAAGCATAACTGCACAAATTGCAGATTGAGTAGGTTTAATATCAAAGCCTGCTTTCTTCATTTCTGCAACAAAGTAATCAGTATTGTTGTGAAGTTTATCTTGAAGTTCGTTAGTTTCGTCAATCAAGTTAAACATAGCAACACCTGCTGCTGCAACCATAGGAGGAATTGAGTTAGAGAATAAATAAGGACGAGAACGTTGACGAAGCATTTCAATGATTTCTCTCTTACCTGTTGTGAATCCTCCAACAGCTCCACCAAATGCTTTTCCAAGTGTACCTGTAAGAATTTCGATTTGTCCTCTTAAATTATATTGTTCTGTTGTTCCACGACCAGTTTTTCCAACAACACCAGCAGAGTGGCTTTCATCAACCATTACCATTGCATCATATTTTTGAGCAAGAGCGTAAATCTTATCCAATGGAGCAACATTACCGTCCATAGAGAAAACTCCATCAGTTACAATCAAACGGAAACGGCAATTTTGTGCATCTTGAAGTTGTTTTTCTAAGTCTTCCATATCTGCATTAGCATAACGGAAACGTTGAGCCTTGCAAAGACGAACACCATCTATAATAGAAGCGTGGTTTAAGGCATCTGAAATAATTGCATCTTCTGGTCCTAACAATGGTTCAAACACACCACCATTTGCATCAAAGCAAGCAGCATAAAGAATAGTGTCTTCTGTGCCAAAGAACTCAGAAATTTTTCTTTCTAATTCTTTATGTAAATCACCTGTTCCACAAATGAAACGAACAGAGCTCATTCCGTATCCTCTTTCGTCCAAAGCTTTTTTAGCAGCATTGATAAGAACAGGACTATCGGCTAAACCCAAATAGTTGTTTGCACAAAAGTTCAATACATCACCAGCTTCTGCAGTTTTAATAGCAGCAGATTGAGGAGTAATAATCACTCTTTCATTTTTATAAAGACCAGCGTCTTTTATTCCTTGTATTTCTTCTTGAAGAAATTTTTGAAAATTGTTGTACATATTTCTAAAATTTTTATTTGTTTTTTTAAAAACTATCACAGACTGCAAAGGTACGAAAAAAAACTAACAAAAAATTTATTTTTTCTTTGATTTTTCAAAATATTTCTTTGAAAAAAATAAAAAAATCAAAGAAAATTTTCTACCCATTTTTTAACTCCAAGAATTAAAATCAAAATCGGGTACTAAATTATTTTGAGATGAAAGTTCTTGAAATAACCCTTGACTTAGTCCTATTTCATAAAAATAATCGCAAACCTCTTGATATTCTTTTTCGTTTAAGTATTGATTTAAATATTTTTGTTTATATTGTTCACAAGGAGTGTATTGGCTCATTAGTGATATATTTAAATTAAAAGATATGTCACTTAAATTCCATAGTGCTTTTTTTGAGTTATTGATTTGTGTTGGTAATATTAAATGTCTTACGATTATACCCTTTTTTCCTTTTTGACGATACATTTCCTCTATCGCTTTTAGGGCGATTTCAGGATAATTTTCCGCTTGTGAAAGTTCTTTTGCAAGCAAAGGGTCGCTATATTTATAATCGGGCAGGTAAATATCTACGAATTTTTCTAAATCACGGAGAATTTCAACTCTATCATAAGCATTTGTATTGTAAACTATTTTTGGATAAATGCTTTGTGAATGCAAGGTGCGAATTATGGCTCGCATTAGTGGGATAGAGTGGGAGGGAGAGACAAATCCTAAAACATTTTCACTTTGTTGTAACACCTTTTTGATTTCTAAAATTAAATCGTCAAAAGTTGAGTAGGAATTTTTTATTTCATTCCTATTATTGCTTATTTGCTTATTTTGGCAATATGTGCATTGTAAATTACAATGCGAGAAAAATACATTGCAAATTCCCTTTTCACCACTTAAAGATGGTTCTTCTCCTTTATGATTGCATACAAGTGCTACATTTAACGAAGCATCGGTTTGGCAAAATCCTTTTTCTCCATTTAGTCTATTTACTCTGCATTGTCTTGGACATAATTGACAAGAGGTGAGCAAGTTTTTTTCGTATTCATCGTATGGGATATCAAAAATCATCTATAATAATATTTTTCAACTTGCAAAGGTAAATAAAAAAATAATAGTATCTTTGCAAGTATGGAACAAAATGTTATTAAAAAACAAGTAAGGAGAATGAGTCAAGAGGAGGCATTTAGAATGAATGGTAAGATTCCTCCTCAAGCAATAGAGATAGAAGAAAGTGTTTTAGGGGCTTTGCTTCTTGATCAAAACGCTATTACAAATGCAATAGATATTTTGCGTGCGGAATATTTTTATGTAGAAGAAAATCAATTTATTTATTACGCTATAACTTCTTTATTTAGAGAAGGTAATCCTGTTGATTTACTTTCGGTTGCAGAACAATTAAAGAAAGATGGAAAGTTTGATGAAGTAGGAGGGGTGAATAAATTAGTATCTCTTACTTCTCGTATTACTTCTGCTGCACATATTGAATATCATGTTAGAATCCTTTCGGAAAAGTATATTCAAAGAGAGTTGATTAGAGTTTCAACAGAGACTTTAAAGGATTCGTATGATGAAACAATGGATGTGCTTAATCTTTTAGATAGAACGGAAACAAAGTTTTTGGAGATAAATGATAGTAATTTCAAAAGTGATTTTCATTCAATGGACACTCTCTTGTTTAATACGTTAAAGGAAATAGAGGCAAATCAAAATTCCGCAGACGATAGTATGGGAGTAGTTACGGGATTCAATGATTTAGATGCAAGAACGGGAGGTTTTCAAAAGGGTACTTTACTTATCTTAGCGGCACGTCCTGCAATGGGAAAAACAGCCTTAGCATTGACAATGGCAAGGAATATGGCGGTAGATTTTAACAAACCCGTAGCGATTTTTTCTCTTGAAATGACAGCCTCAGAGTTGATGTCGCGTTTGATTGCAGCAGAAAGTGGGATAGACGCTAAGAAGTTTAAGATTAAAGGAGAACTTCAAGATTGGGAAAAAGAACAATTGCGAAACAAAACTAATGCTCTTGCTCATGCTCCAATGTATATTGACGATAATCCTGGACTTACAATTTTTGAACTAAGAGCAAAATGCAGACGTTTGAAACAAAAGTATGATATTCAAATGGTTTTCATTGATTATTTGCAATTAATGTCAGGTGGAGATACTATGAAAAATGGTGGAAATCGTGAACAGGAGATTTCTTATATTTCACGTCAATTAAAAGCCTTATCAAAAGAAATAGGAGTTCCTATTATGGCTCTTTCACAACTTTCAAGAGCGGTAGAAACAAGAGGAGGGAGCAAACGCCCTCAACTTTCCGATTTAAGAGAATCGGGAGCGATTGAGCAAGATGCTGATATGGTAATGTTTGTTTATCGTCCTTCGTATTATGGTATAGAGGTAGAAAACGGAATGAGTACCGAAGGTTTAGCAAAACTTATTATAGCAAAGCATAGGAGTGGAGAACCGGGTGATGTCAATTTAAGATTTGTTGAACGTTTTGTAAGGTTTGAAAATATGTATGATTCCCTACCTGCCGAGCCTATGATTCTTAATTCTCAAATGAATAGAGATGTAAAACCTACTACATTAGAAAAAGATGAAACCATTCCATTCTAAGATAATAATAGTGTTATTCTTTTTATTTTGTTTTTTTTGTTTGCAAACAAGGGCTAACTTTTTGGTTATCCCTATGGACGAAACGCAAAAAAATCATTTAAAATCATACGGTGTCGCTTTTAAAGCACTTTCTTTGGAGTATGAAGTAGATTGGATGTTGAATTATCAAGGAGGAGCATTTACTTTATCATATTCAAAAGAAATTGAAAACATTTGTAGATTAAAAGGCGTAAGTTATTATCTTATAACACCTTCGCAATATGCAAGCATTTTGGAAGAAATTGCCAATCCAAGCGTAAATCAAGATGTAGTAAAACTTCATAAAGCACCCAAAATAGCAGTATATTCTCCTAAAAATAAATTACCTTGGGACGATGCGGTAACACTTGTTTTAACATACGCCGAAATTCCTTATGATGTTGTTTATGACGAAGAAGTTATGAATGATGTATTACCTTTATATGATTGGTTACATTTACATCATGAGGATTTTACAGGACAATATGGAAAATTTTGGGCATCTTATAGGAACAAAAAATGGTATCAAGACGATGTAGCCTTGCAAGAGCAAACTGCAAAACTATTAGGATTCAATAAAGTTTCTCAATTAAAACTTGCAGTAGCGAAGAAAATTAGAGATTTTGTAATAGGTGGAGGATTTATGTTTGCAATGTGTTCCGCACCCGATAGTTTTGATATAGCCTTAGCAGCAGAGGGCGTTGATATTTGTTCAGAAGCATTTGATTATGATGCTATTGATGCAAACGCACAAGAAAAACTTGATTTCTCTAAATGTTTTGCTTTTGAAAACTTTACAATCGTTACAGACCCTTATACATACGAAGTGTCAAATATTGATGTTCCTATAAGCCGTTCACGTCAAGTTAAAGAAAAAGATGACTTTTTTACTTTATTTGATTTCTCTGCAAAATGGGATTGGGTTCCAACAATGCTAACTCAAAATCATAGCAGAATTATTAAAGGATTTATGGGACAAACAACAGCGTTTATGAAACGTTTTTTAAAGAGTTCGGTCATTATACTTGGAGAAAACGCATCGTTAGAAGAAGCAAGATATATCCATGGTACTTATGGTAAAGGAACTTGGACTTATTTAGGTGGACACGATCCAGAGGATTATTCCCATTATGTTGGAGATCCTGTAACCGACCTTGATTTACATCCTAATTCTTCGGGTTATCGTTTGATTCTAAACAATATTCTTTTCCCAGCAGCAAAGAAAGAAAAACGCAAAACATAATATTAAAAGCATTTAGGCTAAAATAAAACGTTCGTTTGTCAAATTATAATAAAGACTCACGAGCGTTTTTCTTTGGTTTTATTTATATTGTTTCTGTTTCAGTTCACCTGCAAGTTTAAACTCTATTTCAACACAAGACGATACGGTAAACAAGAATAAAAGAAAGAAGATTTAAGACTTTAAAACAAAGAAAGCAAAAAACAAAACGCTCGTTTGTCAAAATAAAATCAAGACTCACGAGCGTTTTTTCTTTTGGTTTATTTACTAATAATTATCATTTCTAAAAAGAATTAGAAACGATTATTTATACCTAATTAATATAAAAATATTTTAGTTAATCATTTATTTCTTTTGGATTGTCTCCCCATTTATTAGTTCCTGGTTTACTATCAAGACAAGTTAATACAAATAACCAAATTCCACCAATATATGGAATAAAATTGATAAGTATCCACCAACCACTTCGTCCTGTATCGTGTAAACGACGAACTGTAACGGCATAAGTAGGAACAATAAGAGCAAATATGAATAATACAAATAATATAGTAAATATTGGAACCTCAATTTCTAATCCTATTTCAATACCCACTAATAAAGCGAGAGGTAAAAGAAATAATAAATAAAAAAGAGTAAACATCCAATATTCTTTTCTTCTTGCACGCCCTTTAAAATCTGCGTATTGTTTAATACATTTAATAAACCATTTCATGATAAAAATCCTTTCTTTAATTTTTAATTTCGTCCTTATTAATTTAATTTTCTTTCCCCAAGTCCCAAATGGCGATTACTTATTTTCTTTCTTGACTTCAAGGCATAAAAAAACGTGGGACTTTTTATCTTATCGGAGTGTGAGGTTCTGGAAATACCTTGTCTATCTAATAAGTAAAGCCCACGAAGATGATTCGCGAGCGTTTACTGCTTTACATTGATAGACAATTTTGAAATTTTCCAGATTTCACACGTCCAATATAAGCAAAAACGCTTTTATGTCGTATTAAAATTAACTCAGTCTAAATTATCTTTATTTTTCTTTTACCATAGGCATAATTTTTCGTTAATAATCTTTCAGATTACAAAGGTATAATAAATTTTTAAAAGCACAAAAAACTTGCAAACAAAGTTTTAATTTCTTTAATTTCAAGTTTAAATGTATTCATCTTTATTTTGCGAAAATTTAACTTCATTGCATTTTAAAAAGTCATAGTTTTTTCCAAAAAAATCAAAGAAATAATTTTTTAAAACAAAGAATTATTAAAATAAATCAAAGAAAAAAATTAATGATTCTTAGCTTTATTTTTTTAATTCTTTGTTTTGGCACATAATTTAAATTATGTAAAGTAGAAAATAGTAAGCATGAAAAAAGTCACCCTTTTTAAAAGAGTGACTTAAACATGGAAAATTTCAAATAAAATTTAAACTATTGTTGTTTTAGTCTATTATCAATATCTTGATATTCTGCTTTCATTCCTAATAAAGAATAGATTGTTCTCAATGCTTTCAATGATTGGAAATCTTTTGGTTTTACTTCTAATACTTTATTGTAGTTTGGAATTGCTTTTTTAAAGTAATCAAATGCTTCGTTTTTCAATTTATCGTATGCACCTGTCATATCGTCCAACGGAACTTTGTCTGCTTCTTTCAATACATCAACTGCTTTATTGAAATATGTTGATGCTAATCCGAAATAAGCGTCTGTTTGTGCTGCATCAAGGGCTAATGATTTATTATAGTATTCTTCTGCTTTTGCTATATCGCTTGCGTCACGGTAAATATCGCCTACATAGTTGAATACTTCTTTCTTTTCTCCTAAGGCTAATAGTGATTGAACTATTTTTTCTGCTTCTTCTTTTTGTCCTGCTTGTAAGTATGTGCTTCCTAATAAAGCTTTTAATTGTGCATTGTCCGGTAGATTTTTTACACCTCTTTTCAATACGTTTATTGCTTTATCTGTTTGTTTTTCTGCTTGATTTGCTGCGAATATTTTGATGTAAACGTCTGGTTTCTTAGTATTTTCTTTTATTAACTCTCTATAAAGTTCGTTTGCTTTTGTTGTGTTTTTCAAAACTTCGTATGAAAGAGCCATAACGTATTTTGATTGCTCCAATGCTTCTTTATAGTTTGCTGCTTTTGCTGATTCTATTGCTTGTTCTGCATATTTGATAGCATCTTCATATTTTTCTGCATTGAAAGCATTAACTGTTTCGTTTGAGAAGAAACTTGCAACAACGTTTAATGTTCCATTACATAAAGAAATAAATTCGTTTGTTCCGTTTTTCTTTTCAATTTCTATTGCTTTTAATAAAGCTTTTTGTGATTTTGCAGCAATTTCTGTGATAGGTTCTGTGATTTTTTGTTTCTTCATTATCTTTTTATCCTCTTTGCTATCGGATTGTGAAATTTCTACCACTCTTGCATAAATTGCTCCTGCATAATACCATGTTTTTGCTTCTAAACCTGTTTTTTCGTGAGCACAAGCTTCTTCAATATTAGTCATTGCGTTACGTAAACGATTGTTTTGCCAATCGGCGTATGCACTTTGTACTTTCATTGTTTGGGCAGATGCTCCAAATGATATGGCTAATAATGCCAAAAATAAGATTTTCTTTTTCATTTTAATAGTGTTTTTATTCATTGTCATTATTTATTATTTCTTCTGTTTGTTCTTCTTCTTTACTTATTTCAACGACAGAAGCAATTGAATCATTGTCTTTGATGTTAATTAACTTCACTCCTTGTGTTGCACGTCCTTGTTGACGAATGTCTGCAACGTGCATACGAATTGTTAGTCCTGAGCGATTCATTATCATTAAATCAAAATTATCATCTACTTGTTTTATAGCAACTAAGTCTCCTGTTTTATCCGTTATATTAAGTGTCTTTATACCTTTTCCTCCGCGGTTGGTAATTCTATATTCTTCTAATTTACTTCTTTTACCGTAGCCATGTTCCGATACAACAAGTATGTCGCTATCTTCTTTTGCAACAACCATTCCTATAACAAAGTCGTTTTCTTCTTCTGAAAGAGAAATAGCCTTCACTCCTGCTGCTGTTCTACCCATTGGTCTTACGGTGCTTTCGTTAAATCTTATACACTTACCACTACGAGTTGCTATAAGGATTTCATCATTTCCGCTTGTGAGTTTTGCTTCTAATAATTCATCTCCTTCTTTTAAACCAAAGGCTAAAATACCTTTTTGTCTTGGACGTGAATATGCTTCAAGGGTTGTTTTCTTTATGTGTCCATATTTTGTACACATAATTATATTGTTATTCTCTACATAATCCTTGTCGCGTAAATCTTTTGTTGTTACGTATGCTTTTATTCTATCATCGTCCTCTATGTTAAGAATGTTTTTAATCATTCTTCCCTTTGTAGTCTTTGTTCCCTCTGGAAGTTCAAACGCTCTTAACCAATAGCACTTTCCTTTTTCGGTAAAGAAAAGAACGTAGTCGTGCATTGAAGCAATATAGATATGTTCTATGAAATCCTCATCTCTAAGTGCTCCTCCTCTACTTCCTTTTCCGCCACGGTTTTGTACTTTGTATTCGGCAAGTGGTGTACGTTTGATATAACCCATGTGAGAGATTGAAACAACAACTTCTTCATTCTTTATCATATCTTCAATGCGGAAATCGGCAGAGGAATATTCTATTGAAGAAAGTCTTTCATCTCCGTATTTTTGACGAATTTCTAATAATTCATCTTTTATTACTTGCATCAATACACTTTCATTTGAAAGTATTTCTCTACATCTGTTAATGAAAGCAAGAAGTTCGTTGTATTCATCTTGTAGTTTTTGTCTTTCCAATCCGGCTAATTGTCTTAGTCGCATTTCTACAATAGCTGAGGATTGTATTTCGGTAAATCCAAATCTATCTTGCATTTCTAATTTTGCTTGTGCAATAGTTTCGGAATTCCTTATTATGCTTATGATTTCATCTATAAAGTCCAAGGCCTTCAAAAGTCCTTCTACAATATGCATTCTTTCTTCTGCCTTGGCTAATTCAAATCTTGTTCTTCTTTCTACTACTTCGTGGCGATGATCAACGAAACATTCTATCATATCTTTTATATTGAGAAGTTTCGGTTTGCCTTTTACAAGTGCAATGTTGTTGATTGAGAAAGATGTTTGTAAGTCGGAATATTGGTAAAGTTTGTTTAAAACAACGTTAGACATTGCATCGCGTTTTAGTTTGTAAACAATTCTTATACCATCTTTATTACTTTCGTCTTTTATTCTTGATATGCCTTCAATTTTCTTTTCTTCTACCAATGAGGCTTGGCGTTTTATCATATCGGATTTACACACTTGATAAGGCACCGATGTAACTACTATTTGTTCTGCATCGGAATGCTTATCTTGTTCAAAGTGTGCATTTGCTCTAATTACGATATGTCCTCTTCCTGTGTGGAATGCATCTCTTACTCCGTCATATCCGTAGATTATTCCACCTGTTGGAAAATCCGGTGCTTTGATATATTGCATAAGTTCATCAATTGTGATTTCTTTATTATCAATATATGCAATTATTCCATCAATACATTCCGTTAAGTTATGGGGAGCCATATTTGTTGCCATACCTACCGCAATACCATTTGTTCCATTTATCATTAGATATGGTATTTTGTTTGGTAAAACCGTTGGTTCATCTAAACTATCATCAAAGTTCTTTGTGAAATCTACTGTATCTTTGTTTATATCTGCCAACATTTCATCGGCAATCTTAGACATTCTTGCCTCGGTATAACGCATCGCTGCTGGCGGGTCAAGGTCTATTGAACCAAAGTTTCCTTGTCCGTCAATCATTGTATATCTCAAAGACCATTTTTGAGCCATACGCACCATTGCCATATAGACCGAACTATCTCCATGTGGGTGATATTTACCTAAAACCTCTCCTACTATTCTGGCAGACTTCTTATGCTTGCTGTTATAGGTCATTCCCATATCTCCCATCGCATATAAAATACGGCGATGTACTGGTTTCATTCCATCTCTTGCATCTGGCAAAGCACGAGACACTATTACGCTCATCGCATAGTCAATATAGGCTTGCTTCATTTGCGTTTCTATATTGACTCTTTGTATCTTTTCGTTTTCTAAGTTCATATAGTAAAATTCCTATTTTAATATCAATCTACAAAAATACAAAAAAAAATAATAAAACAAAGAAATAAAAAAATAAAACCAAGAAATAATTACGCTAAAATCAAGAAAAAAAACCGCTAATTTCGAGCTTTAAAAAGTTAAGTATTTGATTTAATGATTTTTAGTTAAGGGCTTATATTTTCAAAATTTGCAGTTGGAAATCTTTTGTTTGAAAATATCGCAAGCATTTGTGCTTAACTATTGGAAAAAGTTGTTTATCTTTCTTCTTTACTTAAAATAATTTGTCATTATGTTTTTTTTTGTATATTTGCAGTTTCTTAACAAAACAAGTAAAATAATAAATTAACATTAACACGATATGGATTTTAGTTTCACTAAACAAGAAGAATTATTCTTGCAAATGATTAGAGAGTTTGCAGAAAATGAAGTAAAACCTCTTGCAGCAGAGATTGATGACCTTGAACGTTTCCCAGAAGAAACTGTTGAAAAAATGGGAAAGATTGGTATTATGGGTATTCCTGTTCCAAAGGAATATGGCGGACAAGGTGGTACTAATCAAATGTACACAATGGCTGTTGAAGAACTATCAAGAGTTTGTGCAACAACAGGTGTTGTAGTTTCGGCTCACACTTCTTTGTGTATAGCTCCTATTATGGAAAATGGAACAGAAGAACAAAAACAAAAATATCTTCCTAAACTTGCAAGCGGTGAATGGATTGGTGCTTTTGGTCTTACTGAACCTAATGCAGGTACTGATGCTGCTATGCAACAAACAACTGCTGTTGAAGAAGAAGATGCATACGTTTTAAATGGTAGCAAGATTTTCATCACTAATGCTGGTTATGCTCACGTTTATATCGTGTTTGCAATGACAGATAAAAGCCTTGGAAATAAAGGAATTTCTGCTTTCATAGTTGAAAAAGGAACTCCTGGTTTTTCAATCGGTAAGAAAGAAAAGAAACTTGGTATTAGAGGATCGGCTACTTGTGAGTTGATATTTGAAAATTGCAGAATACCAAAAGAAAATCTTTTAGGTAAAGTTGGAAAAGGTTTTGGTATTGCAATGAAAACTCTTGATGGAGGACGTATAGGTATTGCTTCTCAAGCCTTAGGTATTGCTCAAGGTGCAATGGACGAAACTGTTAAATATACAAAAGAAAGAAAACAATTTGGAAAGGCAATTGCTCAATTCCAAAATACTCAATTCCAATTGGCAGAAATGGAAACTAATGTTAATGCTGCAAGATTCCTTGTTAGAAGTGCTGCATATAGAAAAGACAATGGTTTACCTTATTCAAAAGATGCTGCGATGGCAAAACTTTTCGCTGCTCAAACTGCAATGGAAGTAACAACAAAGGCTGTTCAACTTCACGGAGGATATGGCTATACAAGAGAATATCCTGTTGAAAGAATGATGAGAGATGCTAAGATTACAGAAATATACGAAGGAACAAGTGAAGTTCAACGTATGGTAATTGCTGCTGCTTTGTTGAAATAAGAGAAAAATAATTTAATAAGTATAATAAGAAAAATAATATAAAGATGAAAATAGTAGTTTGTATAAAGCAAGTTCCTGATACAACTGAGGTGAAACTTGATCCTAAGACAGGAACTCTTATTAGAGACGGTATTCCATCTATCATCAACCCTGATGACAAAGGAGGTTTGGAATATGCACTTCAATTAAAAGAACAATATGGTGCAGAAGTAACAGTTATCACAATGGGACCTCCACAAGCAGAAGCAGTTCTTAGAGAAGCTTTTGCAATGGGTGCTGATAGAGCAATTCTTTTAACAAGCCGTAAGTTTGCAGGTGCTGATACTCTTGCAACTTCTAACGCTTTGGCTGGTGCATTGAGAGTTTTAGATTATGATTTAATACTTGCAGGTCGTCAAGCAATCGATGGAGATACTGCACAAGTAGGTCCTCAAATTGCAGAGCACTTAGGAATTGCACAAGTTAGTTATTTGGAAGACTTAGAATTTGATGGCAAAAAGACTTTCCGTATAAAAAAACAATTGGAAGATGGTTATCAAATCGTAGAGGTAGAAAGTCCTTGTCTTTTAACTTGTCTTGCATCTGCTGTTAAGCCAAGATATATGAGCGTTAAAGGCATTGTAGAGGCTTGGGATAAAGAGGTAGAAATTTGGACAGAAGAAAAAATCGAGGTAAGCGAAGAAAAACTTGGTTTAAAGGGCTCTCCTACTAAGGTTAAAAAAGCAGGAGCAAAAGAAATGAAAGCAGCAGGTCAAGTTCATGATGGTCTTTCACCAGAGGAAGCAGCTGATTTAATCATTGCCAAATTAAAAGAAAAATACATTATCTAACAAAATTAAAGAAAGAATACAATGGATAAATCACAATATAAAAACGTCTTCGTATTTTGTGAACAAAGAGAAGGCAAATTGCAAAACGTTGCATTAGAATTGTTGGGTAAGGCTCACGATTTAGCAAAAGATTTAGATCAACAAGTGTATGCAATGTTATTAGGACACAATGTGAAGAACCTTGCACAAGACTTAATCGCTCACGGTGCTGATAAAGTATTGGTTTGCGATGATCAGGCTCTTGCAACCTATACAACAGAACCTTACACACAAGCAATTTATCAAATAATATGCGATGAAAAACCTTCAATCGTTCTTATTGGTGCAACAACAATAGGAAGAGATTTAGGTCCAAGACTTTCTGCAAGAGTAACAACAGGTTTGACAGCAGATTGTACAAAACTTGAAATTGCAGAAGATAAAGAACTTTGGTCAACTCGTCCTGCATTTGGAGGAAACCTTATGGCTACTATCGTATGTCCTGATCACCGTCCTCAAATGTCAACAGTTCGTCCTGGCGTAATGCAGAAGAGAGAAAAAGTTGAAGGCGCTACAGGTGAAGTTGTAAACGTTAAACCTGTAATCGCAGCTGACGACATTCATGTCCAGGTTGTAGAAGTTGTTAAGTCCG
>CALEFF010000075.1 GCA_937876865.1 uncultured Bacteroidales bacterium
TTTAGTGTTTTGCATAATATTTGAATATGTATTGCAAATATAGAAATATTTCTTTGAAAAAATAAAAAAAATCAAAGAAAAAAATATTTTTTTCTTTGATTTTTGAAATTATTTCTTTGATTTTTTCTTTACATTCTTAGTCCTATGCCCCATTCTATGTATTGGGCTACGCTAAAATATTGTGCTCTTAATCCTATGCTACAAAACCAATTTTTATTGATTTGATAACGCAAGCCTATTCGTTGAAAGAAATTTGGTGTGTTATCATAAATACTTCTATAAACATAGTATCCCGGTTCTACAAAAAGGTTTAATTTGTGTATTTTATATTCATAACTAAGATATACATTTAAATTAAATCGCTCCATAAAGTTTGAGCTCCTCAATCGTATCTCTCGATTTTGAATATAATAACTTGTGCCTATGTATTGATTGTATCCAAGTCCAAAGCCTATGCCAAAGGAATGTTTATAAGTGAATCGTTTTAGAAATCTTTTGTCTAAACCAAATACTAAATAGGATTTCTTATTATATTGTTTATCTACTTCATTTCTTGGTAAGATTGTTAGAACGTTATGTGAGCCTATGAAAAATGTTGTAAGGTCTTCTATTGTGGAAATAAAAGGAGGAAGTTGTGTTTGTGCATATTCAAAGGCTCCGTATGGTTTATATTTTAGGCTTAGTTTTGGTGTTATTACGTTTAAACCTTTATTTGGTTTTGCCATTGCTCCATTTGAAAAGTGAGAAAGTGATAATCCTGCTCCTATTTCAAATTTTGAGCCAATAAGACGATAAGCACTCATTCCTGCATCTATATAACAAGAAAGAGATGCTCCCATTGCGTCATTTAATGGGTTTTCTGTTGAGAAATGTTGCCAATTGAATGCAAGACCTATTGATATTTCTGTTTTTAAACTCCATTTTGGTTTATTGATTACATAACTACTCATAAAACCGTAAAGGGCTATTGGTTTGCCGAGTTGATTTTTTACATTGAAATCGGCAATATATAGTCCTAATCCATAACTTGGATAGTCATAGAGTTGATGCCAAGGACGTGAACCATCGGTTTGTCTTTCGTATCGTAAGGACGCTGCATAGATTAGTGAGATTGGTGTTTGTTGTGTATTGTTTCCTTTCACAAAATCATTGGTCGGCAAAACCCAACCGCTTTGACCGTGAATGGAATATGAGTCTAAAAACCTATCTTGCCCTATTGCTGAGAATGAAATCAACAATAGGGCAATTATCATTAAGTGTTTTTTCATTAAGTCTTTACTTACGCGTCAAATATTCTAATATCTGAATGGCATTTGTTGCTGCTCCTTTTCTTAAATTGTCAGCTACAATCCAAAGATTAAGACCGTTTGCAACGGAAAAGTCTCTTCTTACTCTACCTACAAAGACCTCGTCTTTATCTTTTGCGTTCAATGGCATAGGATAAAGATTCTCTGCCGGATTGTCTAACACCACTACTCCTTTTGTTGATTCTAACAATTTATAAACATCAGAAATCTCAAAAGGTTTAATAAATTCCACATTGACCGCCTCACTATGTCCTCCTTTTACGGGAACTCTCGCTACGGTTGCGGTGATTGCAATATTTGGGTCATTGAATATTTTTCTTGTTTCATTGACAAGTTTTTCTTCTTCTGTGGTATAGCCATTTTCAAGAAAGTCTCCTCCGTGAGCAAGTATGTTTTCAAAGATTTGATGTGGGTATGCTTTTTCGCATTCTTTGTTTTCTTTCTCGCAATCTAATTGATTAACCGCCTTTACGCCTGTTCCTGTTACGCTTTGATAGGTTGAAATAACTAATCTTTTTATTCCGTAGGTTTTATGTAAAAGACTAAGAGCCAAAACCATTTGAATGGTTGAACAATTAGGATTTGATATGATTTTATCTTCTTTTTTAATTGTTTGAGCATTGATTTCCGGCACTATGAGTGGGATATTTTTTTGCATTCTCCACGCCGAAGAATTGTCAATAACGATTGTGCCTTTTTCTGCAAAGAGTGGTGCGTATTTTTTAGAGGTTGCTCCCCCTGCTGAAAAGATTGCGTAGTCGCATTGTTGCTCTATTACTTGCTCAACGCTTTGAACGGTTAATTCTCTATTGGAAAACTTTATTTTTTTACCAATACTTTTTTCCGATGCCGCAACTAAAATTTCTTCATTAGCAAATCCTCTTTCTTCAAGTACTTTTAACATTAAGCTTCCTACAAGTCCTGTTGCTCCAACTACTGCTATCTTCATTTTTTTCTTGATTTTAAAAAAATAATACTTGATTTTAAAAAATTATTTCTTGATTTCAGAAAATTATTTCTTGATTTTATTTTTTTCTTTCTTTGTTTTATTCGTTTGAAAACTCACGTATGTATTTTTGATATGCAGAAAATATATTTGCTCGTGAGACAAAGCCTAAGTATTTGCCGTTTTCGACTACTACTAAGGTGTATCGGTCGGAGATTTTAAACTTTTCTACAATTTTTTCCATAGGTTCGTTTATTTCAACGATAAAAGATTCCGAATATTGCATATAATCTTTGATAAAGACTTTGTCATATTTTTCTCTATCAAACAAAATTGAACGTACATCATCTAAAACCACAACTCCTTTAAGAATTTGATTTTCATCTACAACGGGAAAGAAACTTCTTGAAGAGATTTTTACCGCTTGAACTATGTCTAAAAGTTTTGCATCGGGGGATAAAGTAACGAAATTAGTCTCTATCAACTTGTTTATATCAATATAATTCAATGCGTTTTTGTCTTTATTGTGCGTTGAAAGGTCTCCCTTTTCTGCAAGAGGAGCTGCATAAATAGAATACTTAGTTAGAGGTTTTACAACAAGGTATGCAATAGTTGTTGCAATCAAAAGCGGAACAAATAAGGCATATCCACCCGTTATTTCTGCAATAAGGAAAGTCGCTGTAAGAGGTGAGTGCATCACTCCCGCCATTACGGCTGCCATTCCAACTAATGCAAAATTGCTTTCCGCAACATAAATAAGCCCCGAAAGGTTTACAATTCTTGCAACAAAGAATCCAACAAATCCTCCTAAGAAAAGACTTGGTGCAAAGGTACCTCCAACTCCTCCCGAACTACAAGTAACCGCCGTTGCAATGGCTTTAAAGAATACAATGGCAACTAAGACCATCAAAAACGTCAATTCATTGTCTACGTAAGGGTGAAAGAAACTATTTTCAAACATTACATCTACGTCATTATTCAAAAGAGAAGTCAATGCTGAGTATCCTTCACCAAATAGCGGTGGAAAAATATATACAAGCAAACCTAAAATGCTTCCTCCTAAGATAATTTTTGTAGAACGTTTGTACTTTGAAAATTTACTACTAACCCAACGATTTATTCTAAGGAAATAAAGAGCCATAAAAGCGGAAATAATTCCTAAAAGAACGAAAGCAGGTATTTTTGAAAGTTCAAAAAGTGTATCAACTTTGTAATAGAATTGCACTCCTTGACCAAAAAAGAAGTAAGATAAGAGTGCAGAAGTTAGGGCAGAGAGTAATAGAGGTGTTGCAACGCTCATAGTTAAGTCAATCATCAAAACCTCAAACACAAATAAGACTCCTGCAATCGGTGCTTTGAAAACTCCCGCTATTGCACCCGCTGCACCACAAGCAAGAAGAGTTATTGCATTTTTTCTACTAATACGAAAAAAACGACTAATGTTTGAGCCAATCGCACTGCAAGTTAAAACTATCGGTGCTTCCAAACCAACACTTCCTCCAAAGGCTACGGTAATCGAAGAGGTAATTACTGAGGACCAACAATGATGAAATTTCAATTTTCCATTCTTTCGTGAAATAGAATACATCACTTTGCTTACGCCATGAGATAAATCGTCCTTTATAAAGTACTTTACCAACATTACGGTTAAGATTATACCAATTGTTGGATAGATTAAAAAAAGTATATTACCTCTATCGGGCGAAAACCAAGAGAATCCGCTAATGATTTCGTAAGTAAAATGGACTGTATTTTTAAGAATTACTGAGGCTAAACCGCTAAATAATCCAACAAGTAAACTAAGAATAAGCACAAATTGATATTCGGTCAAATGTTTTAAACGCCATAGCATAAACGCCTTGTAATAAGGGTTTAGATTTATTTGTCTTATATATTTAATTAGTTTTTTTACTTGCATATTCGCTTACAAACTTATTAAATATTTTTGATATATAAAGATTTTTAGTTGATATTTTTTTATTTTTGCAGTGATTTAAATTAGAAAATTGAAGGTTATGAAAATTATTTCTTACAATGTCAATGGAATAAGAGCGGCTGTCGGTAAAGGATTCGCACAATGGTTAGAACAAGAAAATCCCGATGTGATTTGTATTCAAGAAACAAAGGCACAAAGTGAGCAGATACCTGTTTTAGAGTTTAATTCCTTAGGATATGAGTGTTATAGCCTTTCGGCAATCAAAAAAGGATATAGTGGAGTTGCTATTCTAACTAAACAAAAGCCCGATAATGTGATTTATGGTATGGGAATAGAGCAATATGATAATGAGGGAAGGTTTATAAGATGTGATTTTGGTGATTTATCAATTGTAAGCGTTTATCATCCTTCGGGAACAAGTGGCGATGAAAGACAAAATTTTAAAATGAAATGGTTAGATGATTTTCAAAACTATGTAAATGATTTAAGAAAACAAAGACCTAATCTTATTCTTTGTGGAGATTATAATATTTGTCATCGTCCTATTGATATACATGACCCTATTCGCAATGCAAATAACTCGGGTTTCTTGCCCGAAGAAAGAGATTGGATGGAAAACTTTTTGAATAGCGGTTGGATTGATAGTTTTCGTTTTATGAATCCTGAGAAAAAAGACGCTTATTCTTGGTGGAGTTATCGCTTTAATGCAAGAGCGAATAATAAAGGTTGGAGAATAGATTATTGTATGGTGAGTGATAATATTAAAATAAAAATAAAAGGAGCAGAAATCTTAAATGATGTTGTACATTCAGACCACTGCCCCATTTCTCTACTAATTGAGAGGTAGCATTCCTTTATCTAAGAATCTCTCTTGGCTGACGATTTACACTACTGTAAGCATCGCAAGTCTTGTGTGCACAAGATTCTAAGACAAAACTAACTGCTAAAACTGCCAATAGGCCTAAAACTACTTTTTTCATAGTATTTAATTTTTGTTTTTTATTTTTTTGCAAAATTAAACATTTTAATCAACATAGAGATATAATTCCTTAGGATATTCTACTTTGAAAAGAAATAATGCCTTACCTGGAACGCTCACTCCTGCTTGGTTTCTATCTTTGTTTTTTATTATTTGCTCAAACTCTTCAAGGCTTATTTTTCCTCTTCCTACCAAAAGCATTGTGCCTACAATGGCTCTAACCATATTTCTCAAAAAACGATTTGCTGTAATTGTAAAAACAATTTGGTTTTCCTTTCTTTCCCATTGTGCAAATGTGATTGTACAAATATTATTGTTTACTTGCGTGTGTAATTTACTAAAAGAGGTAAAGTCTTGGGTGCCTTTCAATAACTCACAAGCTTGATTCATTTTTTCAATATTTAATTTCCAAGGGTGGTAATAAACAAAATCGTTGTTAAAGGGTTGTTTTTCTTCACTAATATAATATTTGTATGTACGACTTATTGCATCAAATCTTGCGTGTGCTTGGTCTTGCATTTTATATAAGCCATATATCAAAATTTCGTGCGTAAAATACCTATTCAAGCGAAAAACAATATTTTCAATTTGTTGATTAGTCAATTCCATATAGTCAAAATGAGCATAGAAATCGCTTGAATGAACTCCGCTATCAGTCCTTCCGCAACCCGTAAGCTCAATTTCTTGTTTCAAAATATGCTTTAACGCATCTTGTAAAGCCTCTTGAACACTTATTTGACCGTTTTGAATCTGCCAACCATGAAAATAAGCACCATTATATGCTAAGTGTAAAAAATATCTCATAATGCAAAAGTAATCCTTTTTTCTTGTATCTTTGCAAACAAAAGCAATATTTATGAAAAAGACTGTATTATTGATTTTTCTCTTTGGATTATTTTTTTCTTGTAAAGATTCAGACTCTTTAAGCAAAGAAACATCTGATACAAACTTAGAATTTACAGATTATTATAATAGGAAGGTTAAAGTAAAACATAATCCCGAAACCATAATTTCTCTTTCGCCCGGAATAACCGAAATTTTATTTGATTTAGGTGTTGGAAACAAAATTATCGGCAGGACTATATTTTGCAATTTCCCCAAAGAAGCCTTGCAAATTGAAGCAATAGGTGGAATAACAGATGCAAGTTTGGAACGAATCATTGCTTTGCGTCCTCAAATCGTTATTACATCTTCTATGGTGAGGAAAGATTTCGTGGAAAATATTGAAAAAGCAGGAATTTCTATTATTTGTTTACCCGAAAGAAGTAATGTTGAAGGAGTTTTTAGCACTATAAAAATTTTAGGTAAGATTTTTGATAAAGAAAACACTGCCGATAGCCTTATAAACAATATGAAAAATCAATTAAATGAAATAAAATCTACATACAATAAAGAATCTTACAAGCCAAGTGTATATTACGTAGTAGGCTATGGTGCAACGGGAGATTTCACTGCGGGGAAAAATACATACATCAATGAAATAATAGAATTATCAGGCGGAAGAAATATTGCAAACAATGTTTCAAATTGGTCTTATAGTAAAGAAGAATTATTTGCTCAACAACCTGATTATATCATTGTTAGACAAGAAGACTTAAATAATTTCATTAACACCTCTCCTTATAAGGATTTAGAGGCTGTAAAGAAGAAAAAAGTATTGGGAATAAATAGTTCGCTAATGGATTGTCAGACTTGTAGAAGCGTTGAGGCAATTCGTATTATTTCTAATTTTATTCATCAAAAGTAATCTTTACAGAATCGCCCATTTTCACTCCAAGAAGAGAACTAAAACTACCTTCCCTTAACGCAAGTTGCAAATAACCGGAAGAAGATATTGTAAGTAAAGGCTCTCCTATTCCTACGTCTGCGTAAGACAAAGAAATATTTTCCAAAGCCTTTAACCCAACCATAACTTTAAAGCCTCGCTTATTTCTAATCTTATTAAATTCATAGTCTTTTATGTTCAAAAATATATTACCGTATTTATCAACATAAATAACCTGCGTTAGCAAAATAGTATTGTTGTTTTGAGCAATCGGAAGTCTTTGTGGAACATGATGGAAGAAAGTTTCCATTTTATTTCCCACATATTCAATAGTTTTACTCTCTGCAATCATTTTTACAACCTTTGGAAAAAGGTCCAAAGCCGCAAATGTATAATAATCGGTTTCATTAAAAAGAGCAATTTCTACTATTTCTACTTGGTCATTTCCAAAAACCATTGAAGGCAAACCATTATCTGTGCAAATATAATATTGATTTTTATGCTTAACAACAACGTATGAGCGAGGTTTTGATGTACTTGTTTCTCCTTGTTCAAAACTATTCACATCTATTATATGAATTGTTCCTTCGGGATATTGAAAACAAGCATTTTTTACAATAAATGCAGTTCTTAAAAGATTGTAATTATCTATGTCATGAGTAATATCTACAACTATAACATCGTTTAGTAATGAATAAAGTCTTCCTTTAACAATACCAACGTAATAATCTGACAATCCCCAATCTGTTGTTAATGTAACTATTTGCACTTTTAATTTTTTATAATTTTACTTCGCTCTTTTTTTGCAAAGTTACAATTTTTTTTGATTATGATATATTTTTAAAATATCTCCACCTATATTCTCCATTGAAACTAATCCTTGCGAAATAACAGGTGCTTTTACTCCTTTTCCAAAGTTTTTTTCTCCTACAATTACATTTGCTTCGTCCCAAAGATTTGCTTCCAGAAATTTATTTAATGTTTTTTCACCTCCTTCTACAACAATAGAACATATTTTTTGCTCATATAATCTTTCAAGAACTTGCTCTACAAAAGGCTTATTTTCATTTAGTTTAAGAAAAACATTATTTTCCTCCCTACCCTCTTTTACATAATTTAAAATAAAAGTTTCTTGGCTGTTGTCAAACACATTTTTTTCTTTTGAAAGAGTTAAATATTTATCATAAACCACTCTTTTAGGATTTCTTCCACTATAATGCCTTACGTTTAGTTGAGGATTGTCCGACAAAACAGTGTTATAACCAACCATTATTGCATCTTCTTCCGTTCTTTGTTTGTGAACCCATACTTTCATAGCATTATTGCTTATCCAACCGCCTTTTTCCTCGGGTGCAATAAAGCCATCTAAGGTTTGTGCATACTTTAAAATGACATAGGGACGATTTTCTTTTTGATTCGTAAAGAAACGGCGATTTAAAAATAAACCTTCTTCTTCTAACACTCCACTTATTACCTCTATTCCATTATCTTGCAATAATTTAATACCACCTCCGTAAACTTTTGGATTTATATCTTTATTTGAAATCACGCATCGTTTTATTTTACTTTCAATAATAAGATTTGCACAAGGAGGTGTCTTTCCCCAATGACAGCATGGTTCAAGATTTACATAGATTGTACTTTCCTTTAATAGATTTTTATCTTCCACAGAAGCAATTGCGTTTACTTCGGCGTGAGATTGTCCATATTTTTTATGGTATCCCTCTCCTATTATTTGGTCATTATAAACTATTACTGCACCTACCT
This sequence comes from uncultured Bacteroidales bacterium, assembly GCA_937876865.1. Lineage (GTDB taxonomy): Bacteria > Bacteroidota > Bacteroidia > Bacteroidales > P3 > Onthomorpha. Next base: position 8,701 of record CALEFF010000075.1, read on the forward strand.
TTGGATTTGGACTAACATTTCCTCTTCCAAGTAAGGCTAAATCGAAGCAACGCCTCATATATTTCTCGTGGTCTTGCATAAAGATATTTATTTCGTAATTTTGCACCAACAAAATTATAAAAAGAAATGAAAATATCATCAAATAAACTAAAAGATATTATAGATTTTGCATACCAAGAGTTAGAATCGCTTTACGAAAAAGACGAAATACGTTCAATGATTTACTCTATTATAGAGCATTTTACGGGCTATGATTTAATGAAAATTTTAACTTACAAAGATGAATTAAAAGTTAGCGAATCAGAACTCTTAAAAATCAATTTTGCAATAAAAGATTTAAAAAAAGAAAAACCTCTCCAACAAATTATAGGCTATTGTGAATTTCTTGATGTGAGAATAGAGGTAAATCAACACGTACTTATCCCCCGAGTAGAAACGGAAGAAATAGTTCAAAGAGTAATTAAGGAGAACAAAGGAAGAAAAAACTTAAAAATTGCAGATGTTTGTTGTGGTAGTGGTTGCATTGCTATTGCATTAAAAAAGGCTTTTCCTGACGCAAACATTTACGCATACGACATAAGCGAAGAAGCCCTCAAAAAAAGCAAAGAAAACGCAGAAAAAAACAAAGAAAAAATAAATTTTTTCAAAGAAAATATTCTAAAAAGCAAAGAAAAAAATCAAGAATTCAATATAATAGTTTCTAATCCCCCATACATAAGGGAAAGTGAGAAGAGTTTAATGAAAAATAACGTACTTCTATACGAACCTCACTTAGCATTATTTGTAAGCGATGAAGACCCATTGATTTTTTACAAAAAGATTTTAGATTTTTCTAATAGAAATTTAGCAAAAAACGGCAAAATATATATGGAAATTAACGAAAACTTAGGAAAAGAAACCGAATTATTATTCAAAAATTTTAATTACCAAACCTCTATCATTAAAGACATTAGAGGAAAAGATAGATTGTTATTTGCAAAAAAAGATTAGAAAAAATTTGTCAGTATTAAAAAATAGCGTACCTTTGCACACGGAAAGTTGGCAGAGTGGTCGAATGCGGCGGTCTTGAAAACCGTTGATCTTAACGGGTCCGGGGGTTCGAATCCCTCACTTTCCGCCAAGAGGTGTCAAGCACCTCTTTTTTTATGTCTTATAATAAAGGTTGTTTTTCCCAATCTATTTGATTATTTGCTTGCTCTACACTAACGAAATCAAAATCACTAAGCCACTTTCTAAGTTTTTTCTCAGCAGATTTAGTCCCTACCATACGGCGAAATTGAACAGATAAGGGCAATCCTTTAACTTTTGTTTTTTGTAAATCAATATCACCTAAATGAATGTACCCCATTAAATAAGGTGATGTTTTTGTCACTTGTTTTATTATTTGATATGGAAAGAAACGAAAATAACCGCCACCAGTAAATCCTATGTTTTTACCAAAAAAGTTAAATGTAGTTATAGGAAATTCTTTAATTATTCCATTTTTTAGATGTATCCTATGAGGAATTTGTAAATTAGTTGTTTTTTGTCCTGAAAAATGACCTATTGGAGTTAATGAACAATCTATTTCTATACCATTTTCTATAAGTTGTTCCAAATATTCGTATCTTGAAAGAGAGAAATCTGGTGAACGATATTTATTTACTTTCCTTCCTGTTATTTGCTGAATAGTATCTATTGATTGTTTTAAATCTTTTGAAAAATCTTTAATTGATTGTGTACTTACAAACGTATGATTGTAAGAATGGGTGCCTATATCATATTTTTCAGATATTTTTTTAACTATGTGTGGAAATTTTTGGGCTGTAGAAGCAAGAATAAAAAAAGTAGGATCCGTATTTGTGTTTTCTAAAATAGAAGACATACGTTCAAAACACATTTCAAAATCAGAATCTTTTTGTGGAATAATTAACGTTTTTTTGTTTACTGAAACTGTTTCAAGTTCAAAATCTACTGAAAATATCCTATTTTGCATATCTTTAACAATAAGGACATTTGTCTTAAAAACAAATGTCCTTATATTTTTTTCTTAATCTCTTTAATTTACTCGTAAATTTCGTGCTTATATGCTTTTAAAGTATTATCTAACAATGCAACTATTGTCATTGGTCCAACTCCTCCTGGCACTGGTGTAATAGCTTTACACTTTGGTGCTACTTCATCATACTTTACATCACCTATTATCTTATAACCTTTTTCGTTATCAGCAGGTATTCTATGTATTCCAACATCTACAATAACTGCTCCTTCTTTTACCATATCGGCTGTTAAGAATTCTGGTTTTCCTATTGCAACTATTATTATGTCTGCTTGAAGACAAATTTCTTTTAAGTTCTTTGTCTTTGAGTGACACATTGTTACTGTGCAGTTTGCTTTCTTTGAATTTCTACTCATAAGGATTGAAATAGGAGTACCAACGATATTACTTCTTCCTAATACCACACAATGTTTTCCTTCTGTTTCTATATTGCTTCTATCTAAAAGTTTTTTGATTCCATATGGTGTTGCAGGAATATAAGATGGTAAACCAATCATCATTCTTCCCTCATTTGTTGGATGAAATCCATCAACATCTTTCGCTGGATTAATTGATTCTAAAACTTTTCTTTCTGAAATATGTTTTGGAAGTGGCAATTGAACAATATAACCATCTACTTCTGGATCATTATTCAAAAAATCCAATGTTTCTAAAAGTTCTTTTTCTGTTATTGTTTCAGGAAAACGATATACCGATGAAGTAAATCCTACTTCTTTTGATTGTTTTTCCTTACTTGCAACGTAAGAAAGACTTGCTCCGTCTTCACCTACGATTACTGCAACTAAGTGTGGTGGTCTTTTTCCTGCATCTAATAAATCTGAAACTTCTTTTCTGATTTCTTCTTTAATTGTTTTGGCGATTATTCTACCGTCAATCAAAATTGGTTGTGTTGTGTTTTCCATAATTTCTATCTTCTTCTTATGTTTTTCATAGCGTTTAGTTTTCCGCCACTCATCATCTTCATCATTTTCTTTGTTTCATCAAATTGTTTCATCAAACGATTTACTTCCTCTATTGATGTACCGCTTCCTTTCGCTATTCTTTTGCGGCGAGAGGTGTCAATTTTTGATGGATTCTTTCTTTCGTATGGAGTCATTGAGCCTATTATTGCCTCAATTCCTTTAAAAGCGTCATTATCTATTTCAACATCTTTCATCATTTTGCCCATTCCAGGAATCATTCCTACTAAATCTTTTAGGTTTCCCATCTTTTTGATTTGTGCAATTTGAGATAAGAAGTCGTTAAAGTCAAATTCGTTAGTTTTTATTCTCTTATTTATCTTTCTTGCTTGCTCTTCATCATATTGTTCTTGAGCTTTTTCAACGAAAGAAACAATATCTCCCATTCCTAATATACGATTAGCCATTCTATCAGGGTGGAACATATCCAAATCATTCATTTTTTCGCCCAAACCAACGAATTTGATTGGTTTATTTACAACATGCTTTATTGTAAGAGCGGCTCCACCACGAGTATCGCCGTCAAGCTTTGTTAAAATAACGCCATCAAAATCTATTACTTCGTTAAATGCTTTTGCTGTATTGACTGCATCTTGTCCTGTCATAGAATCGACAACAAAAAGAGTCTCTGTTGGATTTATTGCTTTCTTTATGTTTGAGATTTCTCTCATCATTTCTTCATCAACAGCCAAACGTCCCGCTGTATCGACAATTACAACACCTATTGATTTGCTTTTAGCGTATGAAATTGCTTCTTGTGCTATTGAAACGGCATCTTTTGACTCCTCTTTTGCGAAAACCTCTACTCCTATTTGTTCTCCTAAAACTTTTAATTGATTTATCGCTGCTGGTCTATAAACATCACAAGCCACAAGTAAGACTGATTTATTTTTCTTAGTCTTTAAATAGTGTGCAAGCTTTGCTGAGAAAGTTGTTTTACCACTTCCTTGTAACCCTGACATTAAAATAACTGCTGGATTACCATTTATGTTTACTCCTTGTGCTTCTCCACCCATTAAGGCTGTGAGTTCATCGTGCACAATCTTAACCATAAGTTGTCCTGGCTCAACGGAAGTAAGCACATCTCTACCTAAGGCTTTTTCTTTTACGGTTGCACAAAATTCTTTGGCGATTGCATAACTTACGTCTGCGTCTATTAACGCTTTTCGTACTTCTTTTAAAGATTCTGCAATGTTTATTTCTGATATTTTGCCTTTTCCTTTTATGATTTTAAAGGCTTTATCAAATTTTTCTGATAAATTCTCAAACATTTTCTAAAAATTCTCTTTTTTATTTTAATTTGCAAATATATGGATTTTTATTGGTAAAGAAGGTATTTCTCTCTTATTTTCTTAAACTTTTCAATATCTTTTTTCCAACTAAGGTATATTTCTTCTTCTTCAATACCTTTTTCTATTTGTTTTCTCAATTGGTCTGTACCTGCAAGTTTATCAAAAAACGAATTAAAAAAATCTTCTTTTTTATTTGCCGTTTTATACATATTTATAAGGAATGAAAGGTCTAATTTCTTCTTTTTTGCTTTTAAATCTTTCATTCCATAACATTTTTTGTCTTTATACATTGGATTATCGCTCACTCCTTTTATCGCACGTGGGGTGAATGAAAATGTTTTATCATAATAATCTGGATAGCCAATGATTTCAAAAGGAGTATCTGTGCCTCGTCCTACGCTAACCTTTGTTCCTTCAAAAAAACATAATGATGGATATAATTCTATTGCTTTTGGAGTTTGCAAATTAGGGCTTGGTGCAATGGGAAGTTGATATGCCTCTTCTAAATTATGTTTCCAACCAAGCATTTTTATTACTTGCAAATCGCATTGAATAGAATCTTTCAACCAACCTTCTCCATTTATCATTTTTGCATACTCTCCTATTGTCATTGCGTGTAAAACCGGTACCGTATGCATTCCTACAAAGGATTTAAACTTTGAATCCAAAACCGGACCGTCTATAAAATCGTTAGGATTTGGTTTATCCAAGACAATAACTCTGCAATTATTTTCCGCACAAGCCTCCATTACATAATGCAAAGTAGATATATATGTATAGAAACGACAACCTACATCTTGCAAATCAAACAAAATCACTTCACAATCTTTAATTTGTTCCTTTGTAGGTTTTTTATTCTTTCCATAAAGCGAGATGATAGGAAGATTTGTTTTTGAATCCACAGAATTATTTACAAATCCTCCCGCTTCAACATTGCCTCTAAATCCGTGTTCTGGTGAAAATATTTTAATCACATCAACATCAAGCAAAAGCAATGTATCTAATAAATGTATCAAATCGCCATTTTCATTTCTAACAACACTTGTTTGATTTGTCAAAAGACCTACTTTCTTGTTTTTTACAAAAGAAAGATACTCTTCAAAGCGTTCTGCTCCTACTATAACTTTATTTTGAGAATACAATCCTAAGGATAAAGCAATTAGAATTAAAGATAAAACTATTTTTTTCCTCATTTCAATGATTTTAGATGTGCAAAAATATTAAAAAAAACGCTTTTTTCTTTAATTTTTAATTTGTTTTAAAAAAATATTTTTACTTTTGCACCAACAAACACGTACATAAAAAGGGTTATTCAACCGTTTTGAAAGTTCAACATTTAATATAATTAAAATAAAACAGCAAAGCACCTGTTCAATGTGCTTGTTTATGTCAATTACAATATGTATAGTAAAACTCAACTTTTAGAACAATCTTTGGAAGAGCTAAAAAAAATTGCCAAAGATTTAGGTTTGACGAAAATTAGTCGTTTAAACTCGCAGGATTTAATCTATAAAATTTTGGATTTTCAGGCTCAAACTCAACCAACGCCAATTGCCCAACAAAGCAATAAAGAGGAAGTCAAACGCAGAACAAGAACTCGCATTAAGCCAAAGCCAATTGCAGAAAGCAATGTAAAGAAAGACAACGCCGAAACCGAAACTCCAAAAGTCAAAAAGTCTAAAAAAAATGAAGAAATAGTAATAAACGAATTGGAACTTGCCGAAATTCCAGAGATTCCGCAAGTTGAAGAAGTTGTCCTTCCCGATTTTACCCCTACTTTAAAACTTACTAAAAACGAAATCAAGAAAGAGGAAAATAAAACCAAGAAAGAAATTACTCAAATCAAGAAAGAAATTGAGCAAAAAAAAGAAGAAGAAATCATTGATAAAGAAACGGTAATTGAGGAAAATAACGAAGAGAAAATAGTAAAACAAGAAAGCGAAGTAGTTGAAGAAAAGAAAATAGTTTTTAATTTTGAAACAGAGGGTTTAGTAGAAGCCGAAGGAGTTTTGGAGGTAATGCCAGACGGATACGGCTTTTTACGCTCTTCGGACTACAATTACCTAAACTCTCCCGATGATGTATATGTTTCACAATCACAAATAAAATACTTTGGTTTAAAAACAGGAGACACAATCGAAGGAACAATACGTCCACCAAAAGATGGAGAAAAATATTTCCCACTTGTAAAAGCAATAAAAGTAAATGGCAAGCCTGCCGAAGTTGTAAGAGATAGAATACCTTTTGATTATCTTACACCATTATTTCCAGAAGAAAAATTTGAACTTTGTCATCACAAATCAGAATCACTTTCTACAAGAATAATCGACCTTTTCACCCCAATAGGAAAAGGACAAAGAGCCTTAATTGTTGCACCTCCAAAAACGGGTAAAACAACTCTTTTGAAAGAAGTAGCAAATGCGATTGCTGCAAATCACCCTGAGGTTTATCTTATAGTGCTTTTGATAGATGAAAGGCCGGAAGAAGTAACCGATATGCAAAGAACGGTTAATGCCGAAGTGATTGCCTCAACTTTTGACGAACCTGCCGAACGCCATGTAAAGATTGCAAACATTGTTTTAGAGAAAGCAAAACGTATGACCGAGTGTGGACACGATGTAGTAATAGTTCTTGACTCTATAACAAGACTTGCAAGAGCATATAACACCGTTGCACCAGCCTCAGGTAAAGTTCTTTCAGGAGGAGTTGAAGCAAACGCATTGCAAAAACCTAAGAGATTTTTTGGAGCGGCAAGAAATATTGAAAACGGAGGCTCATTAACAATCATAGCAACGGCCTTAACGGAAACGGGTTCAAAGATGGATGAAGTAATCTTTGAAGAATTTAAAGGAACGGGTAATATGGAATTGCAACTTGATAGAAAACTTGCAAACAGACGTATCTACCCTGCAATAGACCTTGTAGTTTCTTCAACAAGACGCGATGACCTACTTCACTCTCAATCAATCTGGGATAGAATGCTAATACTTCGCAATCACATTGCCGATATGACACCACAAGAAGCAATGGAATTGATAAAAGGAAGAATGAAAAACACCGACTCAAACGAAGAATTCCTATTGGGAATGAATGGATAATAAAAAACAAATAATATAATGGCAAACAACGAAGACTTATTTAAAAAGATAACATCTCACGCAAAGGAATATGGATTCATATTTCCTTCAAGTGAAATATACGATGGAATGAGTGCCGTATATGATTACGGACAAAATGGTGTGGAATTGAAAAACAACATCAAGCAATATTGGTGGAAATCAATGACACAAATGCACGAAAACATAGTTGGGATAGATTCGGCAATCTTTATGCACCCTACTATTTGGAAAGCATCGGGACATGTGGACGCTTTCAACGATCCTTTAATAGATAATAAAGACTCAAAAAAGCGTTATCGTGCCGATGTGTTGATTGAAGAACACATTGCAAAGATTGAGGACAAGATAAACAAAGAATGCGAAAAAGCAAAAAAGAAATTTGGCGAAGCATTCGATAGAGAACAATTCGTAAGCACTAACGCAAGAGTTTTAGAGTATGCCTCAAAAATGAAAGACATACAAACAAGATTTTCTTCTCTTATGGAGGCAAACGACCTTGCGGGAATAAAAGCCTTGATTGAAGAATTAGGAATAGTATGTCCTATATCGGGTTCAAGAAATTGGACGGATGTAAGACAATTCAACCTAATGTTTGCAACAAAAGTAGGTTCGGTTAGCGAACAAGCCGACACTATTTATCTTAGACCGGAGACGGCACAAGGAATATTTGTGAATTACTTAAATGTTCAAAAGACAGGAAGAATGAAAATACCGTTTGGAATTGCACAAATCGGTAAAGCATTCCGTAATGAGATTGTTGCAAGACAATTTATTTTTAGAATGAGAGAGTTTGAACAAATGGAAATGCAATTCTTTGTACGTCCGGGAGAAGAAATCAAATGGTTTGAATATTGGAAAGAAACACGTATGAAATGGCATCTTGCATTGGGCATACCAAGTGAAAAATATCGTTATCACGATCACGAAAAACTTGCTCACTATGCAAACGCTGCAACCGATATTGAATTTGAATTTCCATTTGGATTCAAAGAATTAGAGGGTATTCATTCAAGAACGGACTTTGACTTAAAGCGTCATCAAGAATTTTCGGGCAAAAAACTTCAATACTTCGACTCCGAACTTGGCGAAAGTTACGTTCCTTACGTTATAGAAACATCTATCGGATTGGATAGAACGTTTCTTGCCGTTTTCTCTCACGCTTACAAAGAAGAAAAGCTTGAAGACGGTTCGGAAAGAGTAGTTTTAGCACTTCCACGTGTGCTTGCACCGGTTAAAGCCGCCGTTCTTCCACTTGTAAAGAAAGATGGAATGCCGGAAAAAGCAAGAGAGATAATGAATATCTTAAAACAAGACTTCCAAGTGCAATATGACGAAAAAGATGCAATAGGAAAACGCTATCGCCGTCAAGACGCAATAGGAACACCTTATTGTATTACCGTTGATAGTCAAACAATGGAAGACAACACCGTTACAATTCGTGAAAGAGATACAATGCAACAAGAACGCATATCAATAGATAATCTTTTCACTTACATACATAATAACATTAAACCTTTAAATTTATAGATATGAAAAGCAAGTACATCTTATTCTTATTAGCGATTGTTTTAGTTTTTGCTCCTTGTAAAAAAACAAAAGCACAAGCCGAATACATAATTCCAATAACGCTAATTTCATACGGTGTACTTGCTCAATTCATTCCCGCATTAGATGATTTTGACCATAGCATAAGAGAGGGTTTTTCATCGTTTAATCAAAACAAATGCAAGATTGATGACTACATTCAATACTTTCCAACCCTTGCCTTTGCGGGATTAGGAACCTTAGGCGTAGAAACTAATTACAAATTCGTTGATAGGCTTTGCGTAGGTGCGATTGCATACACATTAGTCGGTGCAACGGTTTTAACAACCAAACAACTTACGGGAATAGGACGACCAGATGGCTCGGCAAATAATTCATTTCCTTCGGGACATACCGCACTTTCTTTCGTAGGAGCCGATTTGGTTTATATGACATACAAAGACGCCTCGCCAATCTATGGAATTGTCGCCTACACTTGTGCAACGACCGTAGGCTTTCTTCGTATGTACAACAACCGTCATTGGTTTTCGGACGTGGTATGTGGAGCGGGCGTAGGAATACTTGCATCAAGACTTTCATTTTGGGCATTTGATAAAATCAAACAATGCCTTAACAAAAACAATAATAAGAATCTATCCTTCAATGGAGGTTTTTCACCCTTTGTTTATCAAGACAAAATAGGACTTTCTTTAAGCCTAAGTTTTTAAAATCAAGTTTTAGAAAAATAAAACCAAGAATTAAAAAAATAAAATCAAGTATTATTTTTTTAAAATCAAGAAAAAAAATAATTTTTCT
>CALEFF010000076.1 GCA_937876865.1 uncultured Bacteroidales bacterium
CTCCAACAAACATCAATTTACTATCAGAATGATTTACAAGGTGTGTAACAGCTTCACTTTTGAATTCATGAAGCGAAGGCACGGCAACAGCTCCGTAAGTTATGGTTGCAAAAAACGATATAGCCCATATGCTTGAATTACGACCACATAGCACAATCTTATCACCCCTCTCAATACCTGCATTCTTAAAGAAAATATGTAGTTGAGCAATTCTTTCTGCTACTTCTCTATATGAAATAGACTCTTTTTTGTAATCACTTAATGCAGGAAGTTCCCAATTGTTTCGTATTCCCGTTTCAATATTGGCAATAAAACTATCTGTGTACATAAAGTCTGTTCTTAAATTCCGTTTAAGTCGCAAAGATAAGCAAAAAAAGTATTCGACGTATCTGTTTTGTGAGAAAAAGTGATGATAGGACACAAAAAAAATCTCGGAGCCGTAGCCCCGAGATTCCTTACCTATATTTATACTATATTATATCTTACTCTTTGATGTTAGGCAACTCCAAGCCGTAGCCCTTCTTGGTATCCTCTCGTTTGAGCATCATACCGAAGAAGAGGGCAAATACGCCGAACGACGAGAAGATAATCATAGGCAACTGATAGCCACCACTCGAATCAAGTGTAGCACCAATCAAAATGGGTGTAAGGCAAAGACCTATATTTTGAATCCAGAATATTAAAGAATAAGCTGAACCGATTACTTTTTGATCTACTAATTTTGGAACGCTTGGCCACAATGCTGCAGGCACTAATGAGAATGAAGCTCCTAAAACTAAGATTGTTACATACGCAACAATTGTTCCTCCAATAGCACTTCCTTTAAACATTGGTAAGACAAAAGCAAATGTTAAGTGGCAAACAATCAATAGTAATGAACCAATCATTAACATAGATGCTGCTTTACCTTTGTGATCCACATAGTTTCCTAATATAGGAGTGATTGCAACTGCTAATAATGGGAATACAGCGAATACAGATTCAGCAGAACCTCTCATATATCCCATGTAGCAATAGCTTATTAAAGCAACAATTGCTAATCCCATTAAGCCGTATTTTGCAGTTGGGTTTTTAGAGAAATTACTTGCAAACGAGCCTATTGCAACTACTAACATTATTAAATATTGTACAATAGTTACTGTTTCGCTTGCCCAAAATCCTGTTCCTGGAGTTAGAGATAAATTACATTCAAGCATATTTACAGCGTATTTTTGGAATGGGAAGATTGCTGAATAGTAAAGTACGCAAAGTAAAGCTACTAACCAGAATCCACCACTTCTTAAAATAGCTCCTATATCGCTGATTTTAAATGGATCATCTTTTTCTTCTGCTTCTCCTGTTTGTGCATCTAATTTCTTATCCATAAAGAAATATACGATAAACATTATTAAAGCAATACAAAGTAAAACAACTCCGAATGCAACTGAACGTGCAACATCAATATCTCCACCAAGTTTTGCAAAGAATGGAGAGAAAATCATACAAGTTGCAACTCCTAATCTTGCTAAGGCCATTTCAGAACCCATAGCCAAAGCCATTTCTCTTCCTTTAAACCATTTAACAATACCACGTGATACTGTGATACCTGCCATTTCAACACCGCAACCGAAAATCATAAATCCTATTGCAGCTAATTTAGCAGATGCTGGCATGCCTTCATAGAAAGGAGAAACGCCTAATTCATCAAATCCTGGAATGTAATTTAAGTTTTCTGTAAACCAAGTGTGTAAACTGCTGTCTGTAAAACTTTCAGTTACTGCATACCACTTAATTACAGCACCTACAAGCATTACTGCACCAGATAAAAGGGCTGTGAATCTAACTCCCATTTTATCAAGAATAATACCTGCAAAAATAAGGAAGAAAACAAACACATTAAGGAATGTTTCTGAGCCTTGCATTGTTCCAAAAGCAGTTGGATCCCAGCCTCTTTCGCTTTGCATCAAGGCTTGTATAGGTGAAAGAATGTCCATAAAGATATATGAACAAAACATGGCAAGTGCCAATAATAATAGTGCAATCCACCTAAATAATGCACTATCTCTTAAAGTTTGAAGTTTTTCTGTCATTATTATTTGTATTTTAAGGTTTTTCTATTTGCAAAACTATCAATTTTTTTGCAAAAAATAGTTTTTCTTTGATAAAATAACGCAAATACTAATTTTTGTATGTCAATAAAAAAATACTTAGATGTCTAATTTTCTTTGTTTTTTGCTCCTTAAATTCACTTGTTTACGCAAAAAAAAAGAAAGTATTTAATATTTTTTTTTCAAAGAATTATGGAGTTATCAAATAAAATTTTAACTTTGCAAGTTCAAATAACTATATGTACTTAAAATATAAAGTGATATGCAAAACAAAGGTGCTATTAAAGTTATTGCGATAGTATTTGCGTTGATTTGTTTGTATCAACTATCGTTTACCTACTTCACAAAGCAAGTAGAAAGCGATGCAAAAGAGTATGCTACAAATCAATACGCTAAGACTATAGCAAAAAACTTAGCAAAAGGAGATGCTTTACGTGAGCAAGAAATTTTTGATTCAATTTCCACAGAGAGAGAAAACTTTTATTTGGATTCTGTTTCTGAACAAACAGCTTACAACTTTTTGTGGATAAGAAAATTCTCTTACAAAGAATGTAAAGCGAGAGAAGTGAATTTAGGTTTGGACCTAAAAGGTGGTATGAACGTTATGATGGAAGTTTCCACAGTTGACGTTCTTAAAAATTTAGCGTCAGATCCTGGCAATCAGGTGCTTTCAGATTTGATTAAGAAAGCAGAAGAAGAACACAAGACCACAGGGGAGAAATTTATTGATTGCTTTGAAAACCAGGTTAATGAAGCAAATAAAACCTCAAAAGTGGATCTTTCTGCATTTTTCAGAGTTAAGCTGAAAGAAAAAGGAATAACAGCTAATTCCACAAACGCAGAAGTGATTAGTGCAATTAGACAAGAATGCACTGAATCTTACGATAGAACTTTCCAAGTTTTGTCAAAACGTATAGATAAGTTTGGTGTATCTCAACCAACTATTCAAAAATTAGAAGCAACTGAAAGAATCGCGATTGAGTTGCCAGGTGTTAAAGATCCTCAAAGAGTAAGTAAATTATTGGAAGGTTCTGCTCAATTGCAATTTTGGTTAGCTGGAAATGCAGGTGATGTATTTCAATCGCTTATTGCGGCAGATGAATGGTTGCAAAATGTAGATACTACACAAGAAAACAAGGTTAAGAATCCTTTGTTGTCAAAATTTGCACACCTTAATAATGGTGCTATGATGCAAAGATGTGTAGTAGGAACAGCAACTGCAAATAATAGAGCGGAAATTGATAGAATGCTTGCACAAGCCTCTAAATTACTTCCACAAGATGTTATATTTGCATGGGGTGCAAAACCTATTGAAAAAACTAATGAGTATGAATTATATGTTTTGCAACTAACTAATAAAGCAAAAACACCTTTATTAGATGGTGACGTTATATCTGATGCAAGTAGCGACTTTAATCAGCAAGGAAACCCTATTGTTTCAATGGCGATGAAAGATGAAGCGGCTCGTAAATGGGCGAAGATTACAGGTAGTAATATAGGAAATAGTATAGCTATTGTGTTAGATGGAGTTGTTTATTCTGCTCCAAATGTTAATTCTGAAATAACAGGAGGTCGTTCTGAAATCTCTGGACAGTTTACAGTTGAAGAAGCTAAAGACTTAGCAAATATTCTTAAATCAGGTAAATTGACTGCTCCTGCAAAAATGGTTCAAGAATCAGTAGTTGGACCTTCTTTGGGAGAAGAATCAATTAGAACAGGTTTGGTTTCTTTCATAGTTGCTTTCCTTTTAGTGTTTATCTATATGATATTCTTCTATAATATGGCAGGTATCGCAGCATGTTGTGCTTTGTTTGTTAATATCTTCTTCTTGATGGGAACATTAGCTTCTATTGGAGCAGTATTAACATTGCCAGGTATAGCAGGTATAGTTTTAACAATGGCTATGGCTGTCGATGCAAACGTAATTATCTACGAACGTATTAAAGAAGAATTGTTAGCTGGTAAGAATGTAGGCTCAGCAATATCTGATGGATATAAAGTTGCATATTCAGCAATTATAGACGGTAACGTAACAACATTATTAACAGGTATAGTATTAGCATATTTTGGTAGTGGCCCTATTCAAGGTTTTGCTATTACATTATGTATAGGTATTCTTACTTCATTGTTCTCAAGTATCTTTATTTCAAGATTGGTGTTTGAAGCAATGTTAAAAAGAAAGAATGCAACAAAGAATATTACTTTCTACAATAAGTTAACTAAGAACTTCTTAAGAGATCCAAAAGTTAATTTTGTTGGTAACCATAAATCTCAAATGATTGTAGCTATTGCATTGGTGTTACTTTCTGTTGGTTCGTTAGCTTTTAAAGGGTTAGATTATGGTATTGATTTCTCTGGTGGAAGAACATACGTTATTAGATTTGATAAAGATGTTAATCCTGTAGAGGTTCGTGGCGAATTGCAAAAAGAATTTGGTACTGCTCCTGAGGTAAAAACTTTCGGGCCTGCTTACCAAGTTAAAGTTACAACAGACTACAAAGTAAAAGAAGATAGTGAAGCAGTAAAGGCAGAGGTTATAGAAAAATTGCATAAAGGTGTTGCTAAATTCTATGGAGAAAAAATTACACTTGAACAATTTGAATCTACTATGAAGAGCCCATTAGGAATTATTAGTTCTGAAATAGTTGGACCTACAATGGCAGATGATATAAAAACTTCAGCTGTAATATCTGTTGTAATATCATTAGTTTTAATCTTTATCTATATAGGATTGAGATTTAGAAAATGGCAATACGGATTAGCAGGGTTAGTTTCTTTAACTTTTGATGCCTTAATAACTATAGGAATATTCTCATTATTTAGTGGAATATTACCATTTAACTTAGAGGTAGATCAACAATTTATTGCGGCTATATTGACAGTGATTGGATACTCTATTAATGATACTGTAATTGTGTTTGACCGTGTTAGAGAAAACGTTAAATTGTATCCAAAATCTCCTTATGGAAAAGTAATGAATGATGCAATGAACCAGACTCTTAGCCGTACATTCAATACATTAGGTTCTACTTTATTAGTATTGTTGATAGTATTTATATTCGGAGGAGAAGTATTGAGAGGTTTTGCATTTGCCTTGTTTATAGGTGTAGCAATTGGAGCTTTTGCTTCGCTTTGTGTTGCTTGTCCTATAGCATACTTTACAATAACTCGCTCTGAAAAAAAGAAACAACTTAAAACAAGTAAATAGGAATATTTAATAATTTATTGGAGAGACATTTAAAGTTCTCTTCAATAAATTATTGTTAATAAAAATTTGTGAGATAATTTTTTTCTTGTAAATTTGCCGACTTAAAAAAGTGAATTATGAGTGTTCTTTTAATAACATTGATATTATTGGTTGGAGTTTTTTTTGTTAGGGTAATAAAAGCGATGCGTGAGCCTTTTCAAGAAAACGAGCAGGTTTGTGATTTAGAAGAAATCACAGATATAGAAGATACTTTTCAAGAGGAAGTGTCTTATACTAGTAATGTCAAGAAAGATGTTCATAAGGAAAGAGATGAGATTGAGCAAATAGAAAAAAAAGACAAACAAATACTTTCAGTAGAACAGAATAAAAAGTTTTCTTTAAAAGATGCTGTTATCTATTCTACGATATTAGAAAGACCATATAAATAGTGAAATTATAAATCTAAGAAACACATAAAAGAAATGGGCATGTTGAGAAAATTATTCTTTACACTCGGGTTGTTGTTGACAACCAGTCTGATGTTGTATTCGCAAGGAACTCTTACGGGTACTATTACAGACTCACAGACAAAGGAACCATTGCCGTTTGTGAATGTCATTGTTGAACAAAATGGTCAACAAATGGGAGGAGCTACAACGGATATTAATGGTAATTATCAAATTAAACCGCTTTCTCCTGGTGCGTATGACATCAGAGCTTCGTTCATGGGTTACAAGACTGTCTTGAAAACCGGTGTACAAGTTAAAGCTTCTGGTTTTACATTGGAAGGTAGTTTAGAAATGACTCCTACAGCAGAAGTCTTAGACCTTGTAGAGGTTGTAGAATATTCTATTCCTTTGATAGACCAAGGTTCTTCTGAATCAGGAAAGCGTATTTCTGCAGAAGACCTCGATAAGATGACTGCCAACACAGTTGATGGTATCATCGCTTCAGTAGGAGGTATTACAGACAATGAAGGTGGTGCAGGTAGTGCACGTGGACAAGACCAAATGAAAACTTATGTAAACGGAGTTGCTAAAAAAGGTTCTGTGAACATTCCAAAACAATCAATTGCGGAAGTTCAAGTTATCTTAGGAGGTACACCTGCAAGTATAGGTGAAGCTATCGGAGGTGCAACAAATATTACATTATTACCTCCACAAAATCAATTCCAAGGTTTTGTTCAATATCAAACTTCTGAATTTTTGGATACAAGAGGATATCATAGAGCAGATATCTTCTTTACAGGTCCTTTATATAAGAAGAAAAACAAAGAAACAGGAGTGGAAAATAGCGTTATTGGTTATCGTTTAGCTGGTTTTGCTTCGTATTCAGCAGATGGATACATCAGACCAAGAGATAGAAGATATTATATGGTAAAAGATGATGTATTGGAAAGATTGAGACAAAATCCTTTAGTATTCAATCCTGCAACAGGAGCAGTAAACTATGCGGCAGAATTCTTAACATTAAATGATTTTGAAAGAGTTGGTCGTAAACCAAACTTAGGAAGCGCTTCTATTTATCTTGATGGAGGTTTAGATTTCCGTTTTTCTAAAAATAGTAGTTTGCAAATTAACGCAGAATACACTTACGGAAAAGGAATGAATGGAGGAGTTTCTTCAATGTTATTGAACAATTTCAATAACTCAGAATCATATAGTAATAGTTTTCAAGTTATGGCAGACTTTACACAAAAGTTCCCTTCTGAAGAAGGTAGTTCTGCTTTAATTAAAAACGTTATATTTAATGTTGTAGGATCTTATTCAAGATCTTATGGAGAATCTTATAGTAAAGATCACGGAGATAATTTATTCCGTTATGGACACGTTGGATATTTCAATACTCACAAGAGAAATTCATACGAATTAGTAAGAATGGATATTGATGGAGATGGTAGTAAAGAATATGTTTACCAACACAATGGTTGGTTAGATTATCAGGTAGACTATACTCCTTCTGAGTACAATCCAAGTATGTCAGCATATACATCTCAAATTTATTTTAGCGATGAATTCCAAGATTTGAGAGATTATGGGTATACTATAAATTATGATAATTTGAGAAGTATAAATGGATTGGTAAATGGAGATTCTCCACTTTCTGTTTATAGTATGTTTACAAACGTTGGAGTTGTAACATCTTCTTATTCTAAATCAGAAAATCAATATATTTATGCTGCAGCAAGAGTTTCTGCTGACGTTGGAGCTCATCAATTAGAATTAGGATTTCAATATGACCAATCTATATATAGAGGTTATTCATTGAATGCTTCAGGATTGTGGACTATAATGAAACAAGAAGCGAATCAACACTTATTATATAGAGATTTAGATAATCCTATTATAGATAATTCTTCTACAATACCATATGTAACATACGATAGACGTTATGATGCAGGTAGTCAAACATTCTTTGATAAACAAATACGTCAAGCATTAGGTTTGGCAGTAGATGGAACAGAATATATAGACATTGATAGTTATGACCCTTCTACATTCTCTTTAGATATGTTCTCTGCTGATGAATTATACAATACAGGTAATGCATTGGTTAGTTATTATGGGTATGACCATAGAGGAAATAAATTAATAGGAAAACAATCTTTACAAGATTTCTTTGCAGGTGTTGATGGAAATAGAAATATCGGAGCTTGGGAACCAATCTACGCAGCAGGATATGTTCAAGATAAATTCTTCTTTAGAGATTTGATTTTCAATATAGGTCTTCGTGTAGATAGGTTTGATGGCAATCAAATGGGATTGAAAGACCCTTATACATTATATTCTTCATATACAGCAGGAGAATTAAGAGCTGCTGGACGTACAGACATACCTAATGGTATAGGTGATGGATATGTAGTTTACGTAGATAAATTATCATCATCAACTACTGTTGATAATGTAGAAATTAGAGGTTATCGTAATGCAAGTGAAAATGCTTGGTATACTGCAAATGGAGAATTAGTTTCAAATCCAGATGATGTTGCAGGTGCTTCAGGACAACCTTTACCATATAGAAAAGGAACTTTAACTGAAACAGGATTACCAACACAAATATCAACAGATGCGTTTGAAGATTATAAACCACAATATGTAGCAATGCCTCGTGTAGCATTCTCATTCCCAGTATCGGATAAATCAGAATTTAAAGCATCTTATGATGTTATTGCTCGTCGTCCATCAGAAGGAGCATGGCAAGCAAACTATGCAGGATACTTATTCATGGAAAAAATGAATGGAGCGGTATTTACTAATCCTAATTTGAAACCTGAAAAAATTACAAACTATGAATTAGGATTCCAACAAGTATTATCTAAGTCATCAGCATTAGGTATAACAGCGTACTACAAACAAACAAGAGACCTTATTAATATAGTACAATATGTTGGAGCTGACCCTACAAACATGTACTATTCTTATGAAAACCAAGATTTCATGACTACAAAAGGTTTTACAGTTTCATACGATTTAAGACGTTCAAAGAATGTTCGAATCAATGCTAACTATACTTTACAATATGCAGAAGGAACAACAGGATTACCTACAACAACATTAGTATCTTTAATCAAGGCAGGTTATCCTAATATCAAAATGTTGTTCCCTATTGCAGACGATAGAAGACACGAATTTAAAGTAAACTTAGACTTCCGTTTCCAAGGAGGAGATAAATATAATGGACCAACAACAACAAGAGTAGTTGTTGATAAAGATGGAAATGAAAGAGTTAAAAACATCAGATGGTTCCAAAACTTAGGATTCAACATTACAGGAGTAGCCCAATCAGGAGCACCTTACACTAAATATTTCAGTAACATACAAAACACAATCGTTGGTAGTTTCAGAGGAGCTCGTTTACCATGGACATTCCGTGTGGATATGAACATTGATAAATCTTACACTTTGAAAGTAGGAAAGAAAACTACTATGTTAAACTTCTTTGCAAGAATAACAAACGTATTTAATATTAAGAATGTTAGAGGTGTTTATGGTGTAACAGGGGACCCTGAAGATAACGGATACTTAACTGACCCTGAAACACAAACAATAATTCAAGGACAACTAAATGAACAATCATACAGAGATTATTATACTATGTATTATAACAATGCATACTATAATTACTCTACACCAAGAATGATTTATTTAGGGGTATCTTATCAGTTCTAATAATTACAGATAAAAAATAAATAGTATATGAAACATATTAGCAGTAAAATATCATTATTATTGATGTGCTTTATGCTTGTTGGAGCAACTGCATATGCAGAGACATATAAAGGTGCAGTTAAGAAACCAGCAAAGAAAGCAGAATTAGAAAGATGTCGTAGGGGACAGGGTTCTGCTGAATTGAGCATAAACAATGTTAGAGCCCGTATAAATACTTCTGGTAACATGTGGTATGATGGTTCTACAGCACGTTATTTTGTGCCAAAAGATGGAAATAGTACAGCGATGTTCTGTGCGGCTTTATGGATTGGAGGACAAGATGCAAACCTTCAATTGCGTGTTGCTGCGTTGAAATTCGGACAAGCTGGGGATGACTTTTGGCCAGGTCCATTAACAGTAGATGCAAATGCATCAGTAGATAAAGCAGTTTGTGAACAATGGGACAAACACTTTAAAATAACAAAAGCAGAAGTAGAATATTTCGTAGATGGATTTGAATATCAAGGTGGAACATTTATTGGAGTAGATGCTTCGAGAGCAACAGAAGCAATCAAAACATGGCCTGCTCACGGAGATGTTTCTAAAAACCAATCTAAATTCATGGCTCCATTCTTTGATAGAAATGGAGACGGGGTTTATAGTTGGGAAGACGGAGATTATCCTTACTATGACTTGTCAGGAGAATTATGTCCTGCAAAGCAAAAAGAACAATGGGCAGAATTAGGATTGCCATTCACTCCAACTCCAACTATGGAATCTGACACAACAAATCCTAACTATGGAACAGGAGGAGTTGTCAAAGCCTATGGTGGATTGTTAGTTGACCAAGTATTAAAAGGAGACGAAACTATTTGGTGGGTATTCAACGATAAAGGAAATGCACATACAGAATCAGGATCTGAAAATCCAATTGGCTTAGAAATCAGAGCACAAGCATTTGCTTTTGCTATGAATGATGAAATCAACAATATGACATTCTATTCATACGAAATCATTAACCGTTCTACATTTACATTGACAAATACATATTTTTCTCAATGGGTTGACCCAGACTTAGGATATTCACATGACGACTTTGTAGGTTGTGATGTTGAACGAGGATTGGGATATTGTTACAATGGTAAAGCAACAGATGGTCCAGGAACAGGTTCTTATTCGGGAAACCCTCCTGCAATTGGAATAGACTTCTTCCAAGGCCCATATATGGACCCTGATGGAAGAGATAATCCAAAAGTTGACAATGAAAAAGTTGCTGACATCTACGGAGCAACAGCCTTAGACCCTTATAGAAATGAAGATGGAACAGTAAACCATATCTTATTAACTGAGGACGCTTATAAATTCAAAGATTGTTGGTATCCAAAATCAAGAGACTCAATTGATGCTTGTGCTATCAATGGAGTAAACTTCGGAAACGGAATTGTGGATGATGAACGTTTTGGTATGAGAAGATTCGTTTATTATAATAATGATGGTGCTAACAATGGAGAACCTGATAAAGCAACAGACTACTATAACTATTTGAGAGGTATTTGGAAAGACGGAAGTAAAATGTGTTATGGTGGAAATGGATATAACTCAGGAGCAGGACTTGAATTAGATATTAAATCAGATTTTATGTTCCCAGGAAATTCCGATATTTGGGGTTGGGGTACAAGAACTAACGGAAATGAAGATTTTGGTAAAACTAATGTTTGGACAGAGCAAACAGCAGGTAATGCAGCAGCTGATAGACGTTTTATGCAATCTGCAGGACCATTCACATTGGAACCAGGAGCAATAAACTATATTACAGTAGGTATTCCATTTGCACAAGCAGCAAGTGGTGGCCCAATGGCATCTGTAGAATTATTAAGACAAATAGATGACAAATGTCAAGCTTTGTTTGATAATTGTTTCAATGTATTGGAAGGACCTGATGCTCCAAATGTAGTAGTTCAAGAACTTGATAGAGAGATTATACTATATTTAACAAACGAAGCAGGTAATAACGTAAATGAAGCATTCGAAGCAGAAGATGTTACTATACCACGTTCGTATGATGTTACAGATACAGCAGGAAACGTTGTTGAAACTATTAATTACGATAGACATTATAGATTTGAAGGATATCAAATATTCCAATTAGCAGACGAAACGGTTTCTGTTGCTGATCTTTATGATCAATCAAAATCTCGTTTAATTGCACAATGTGATATTGAAAACTATGATTCAACACAAAACAATCAGCCTATTTCAAAATTGATTAATTATACAACAACAGATGATATATTATCAGGACAAGTAATGGTTGATGGAGAAAATAAAGGAATTAGACACAGTTTCAAAATCACGGAAGATAAATTTGCTGCTACAAACGATAAGAGAATAGTAAACAATAAGAAATACTATTATATTGCAATAGCATACGCATACAATAACTTTAAACAATACAATCCAAATGATGTTACAAAATTAGATGGACAAAAAATACCATACTTAGCATCAAGAAAGCTTGGAGGTGGTGGAAGTATTGAGCCTGTTGTTGCAATACCACACATGACAAATTCAGAACAAAATGGAACATTGTTGCAATCATCATACGGAATGTCTCCTGAAATTATTAGATTAGAAGGACAAGGAAATGGTGGCATGGTGTTGAATTTTGATAAAACTACAATTGAACAATTAGTAGGAAAAAGAGGAGAGGAAAGTCGTGATGAAAATAATAATCCAGTTAACTTTATTCCAACACCAGTTTATGCCGTAAACTATGGACCATTGAATGTTAAAATAGTTGACCCATTGGCAATTCGTACAGGAAGTTATAATTTAAGAATAGTTCCAACCGAAGGAAATATGAACGAAGCTTATTGGGAATTGACAAATGCAAATGGAGGTGAAATATATGAAGGTGTTGATACAATCCGTTCTTCAAGACCGATTGGAGAAATTAATGAAGAAATCATATTTGAATTAGGATTGTCAATCCAATTAACAAATCCTAAAGCAGTAGCAACTTCTAATGTAGCAACAATAACAGCAGGAGAAGCAAAAGGTGGAGATTTAATACCAGGAGCCTTGTTATCATCAGCAATAACATTTGCAGATCCATCAAAAACATGGTTGACAGGAGTTGCTGACAATGATGCACTACAAGCGTTAGACTGGATTAGAGCAGGAGGACTTACAGGGGCAGATGATGAAGATTTAAGTAATGCTTATTTAGATTATTTCCATACAGGGGTACTTGGACCACAAGGAGTATATATTGAAACACCATTAGATGCTAAATCGGAGTTTGAAAATTGTGTTGGTGGTTGGTGGGCACCATACAGATTAACTTCTGTATCATATAACTATGAGTCAGGACAAAAAACACCTTACGTGCACCCTGCATTCACAGATGCATACTATTTTAACCCAGATCCAAATGCATACGATATAGAAAATCCTGACCAATGGAATCCAGGAAAACTTGTAAGTATGATATCAAATGATATGAATAATTTAGCATCTGTTGATATTGTCTTTACAAACGATCAATCAAAATGGACAAGATGCCCTATTATTGAAATGGGTAATGATCCTTCACTAACACAAGGAAATGCAAAAGCGTTCTCATTAAGAAAAGCTCCTTCTGTTGGAAAAGATGGATTGGCTGATGGCACAGGAGAAGGTATGGGTTGGTTCCCAGGATATGCTGTTAATCTTGAAACAGGTGAAAGATTAAATATAATCTTTGGAGAAAATTCAGCATTAGGACATCAAAATGGTAGAGATATGTTGTGGAATCCTACAATGGCAACAACAGACCAAGGGGGATATGTATTTGGAGGTATGCACTACATATATGTATTGGGAACATCAGAAGTAAATGTTAACAAAACAATCGTAAAACCTACACGTTACGATCAAGGAGCATGGGCTTATAACATATTAAAGGGATTAAGTGAAGCAACAGGTGTTACACTAGATGTAGCTAAAATCAAAGCAGCTCACGAATTATTCGCAACAGTAATGTGGGTAGGTATGCCTCTTGCTACTTGTTTTGAATCAGGAAATGCTAACGTTGCGTTAGAAAACAAATCACAATCGTTGATTCCAACAGATGCAACAGTATCTATTAGAATAAGAAAACCATATTCAGCAAAATGGTCTAACAATGAAGGTGGAGTAAATGCAAATCCTGTAAATGACAACAATCCTATGTATCAATTCTCAATAGATGCAGGTTTAGCAACAATTCTTGGACATACAGAAACTGCACAATCAGCATTAGATAACATCACAGTTGTTCCTAATCCATATTATGCGTTCTCATTGTATGAACAAGACCAAATTCAAAACCTTGTTAAAATCACCAACCTTCCACCTGATTGTTACATAACTATCTATGCTTTGGATGGAACAGTGGTTAGAAAATTGAGAGGACCTTCTGCTTCATTGGTATCAGGAGGAGGTACAGCATTAACATCGGTTGATTGGGATTTGAAAAACCATAAAGGATTACCAATAGCTGGAGGAGTTTATCTAATTCACATTAAAGCTGATGGAGTAGGTGAAAGACTAATCAAATGGTTTGGAGCTTTAAGACCAGTTGACTTAAACTCATTCCAATAATCTAACAATATTGCTTAAAACTTATAAAGAAAATAGGAATATGAAAAATATAAAAAGAATATTGACAGGCGTTATACTTTGCATCTTAATGGTGCCAAGTATAACAGCGAATGCAGGGAATGATGACAGAAGAGGAACTGCAGGTGCTCCATATTTATTGATAAACCCTTGGGTAAAAAGTTCTGGTTGGTCAGGAGTAAATACAGCAAATGGAACAGGTGTTGACGCTCTTTTCAGTAATGTTGCGGGATTAGCTCGTACAACAGGAACAGAGGTTTCATTTGGATACACTTCTTGGCTTCAAAATTCAGGAGTTAGCAACATAGCAGCAGGACTTGCACAAAGCCTTGGAGATTTTGGAGTTTTAGGGTTGTCTGTTAGTTCAATGAATTTTGGATCAATTGAAAGAACAACAGTAAACTCACCAGAAATAGGAAATAATGGTACATTTAGACCAAGCATTATGAATGTAGCAGTTTCTTATGGTAAGGCTTTTTCAACATCAATTTATGCGGGTGCAACATTGAAGTTACTTACTGAGTCAATAGATAATGTTTCAAGTACAGCATTTGCAATTGATGCGGGTGTTCAATATGTTACAGGTGAAAACTATGAATTGAAATTCGGTATTGCCTTAAAGAATTGGGGACCATCAGCAAGTTTTTCAGGTGACGGGTTATCAATCAACACTATGCCTGAGAATGCTGGACACTTTATGACAACAGAACAACGTTCAGCTTCTTACGAATTGCCTTCAAGTTTGAATATTGGTATGTCATACGACATTTTATTTGCAGAAAATAATCATAGAATAACAATAGCAGGTAACTTTGCTTCTATGGCGTTTGGAAAAGACCAATATACATTAGGACTTGAATATGGCTTTATGAAATTCTTTATGCTAAGAGCAGGTTACACTTACGAAGAAAAGCTTACAACAGACATTTATGATGAAAATGGTTCAACTACTCTTATGAATGGTCTTGCATGTGGAGCTTCTGTAATGGCACCTCTTTCAAAAGCAAAAGCAGGAAAAAATGCAATGAACTTAGCGTTAGATTATAGTTTTAGACTTACAAAAATAATGGGAGGAATCCACTCGTTAGGAATTTCATTCTCTTTGTAAGGGGAAACAAACAAATCGATAAAAAATCGAAGACTGCTAAAAACAGTCTTCGATTTGTTTTTAATTAAAATAATAAAACAAGGAAATGGCAGAAATAAAATATTATTCAAAAGAAGGTCTTCAAAAGTTAAAAGATGAACTTCATTACATGACAACCGTAGAGCGTCAAGCAATTTCGGCAGCCATAGCCGAGGCAAGAGATAAAGGAGACTTATCTGAAAATGCAGAATACGATGCGGCCAAAGAAGCACAAGGACTATTGGAAGCCAAAATTTCAAAACTACAAGCTTTGATTGCAAATGCGAGATTGTTAGATGAATCAAAATTAGATACATCAAAAGTCCTTTTATTGTCAAAAGTAGAGTTTATAAACTTAGCTTTGAATAAGAAAATGACTTACGAAATTGTTCCAGAGAGTGAAGCAGATTTAAAAACTGGGAAAATTTCTATTACATCTCCAATAGCAAAAGGACTTTTAGGAAAGAAAGTAGGAGAAATAGCAGAAATAGAAGTGCCAGCAGGTAAAATGAAATTAGAAATAACTAACATAACAAGAGATTAAACTATGGCGTCCATATTCACAAAAATAATAAATGGAGAAATACCTTCATATAAAATAGCTGAAGACGAAAAATGTTATGCCTTTTTAGACATTTCTCCTTTAGCAGAAGGACATACATTAGTTGTACCAAAGCAAGAGGTAGATTACATATTTGATTTAGATGATGAATTGCTAACACATCTTCATCTTTTTGCGAAAAAAGTGGCAAAAGCGATGAAAGAAGTTATTGAATGTGAAAAAATAGGAATGGCAGTAATAGGATTAGATGTTAGACATACACATATACATCTTGTACCTTTAAAAGAAGTGGGAGATTTGAATTTTGCAAAACCAAAATTGGAACTTCCAAAAGAAAGAATGCAAGAAATAGCAAATCTAATAGCATCAAGAATCTAAAAAAAGGACAAAACATATTGTAAAAAAAATACCGAGTTTCAAAAAAATTGAACTCGGTATTTTTTTTCTTTGATTTTAAAAAATAAATGCAAGAAATAAATTATTAAATCTTTGTATTAAAAAATTATTTCAAAGAAAAAAATGAATAAAAAATAGAAGATTTTTTTTGTAGTATAAAAAAATTTGTATACTTTTGTCAGTCTAAAAATATTTATTAACCAAAATTTAATGTTATGAAAAGATTATTATCTTTTGTTATGGCAATTGTCTTTGCAATGCAGTTATCTGCACAGCAAGATTCTGTCGCCATAGGTTCGGGAACATCATCTTCCCAAATAGGACCTGTACCAGGTTATTATGGGAATCACCGTTCTGTTCAACTTTATTCCTCTTCAGAATTAAATATGCCAATGGGGGGGGTAATAGAAGCTATATCATTTGAGTTAGCTACTGTTTCAGGAACTACCTCTAACAGACAAGTTCGTATTTATATGAAAGAAGTTTCGGACACAACTTTGCCCGCAAATATGACTATAAATGAACTTGCAAATGATGCATATTTAGTTTATACCTCACCAGAGTCAGGGGAACCTTGTGTTGCTAATCAATGGTATAGATTTGATTTGCAATCACCATTTGTTTATTCTGGAGTAGGTAGTTTGTATGTCTTTTTAGAAGGCGAAGGTTGCACTTCAAGTGGAGGTTGTGCTGTAAATGTAAAATACACCGCTGGTACAAATAAAGCTTGGACTAAGTGTTGGGATACAACAACGCCAGATTTGACATCTCCTATTGCAAATAATAACACTCATAGAGCAAATGCAAGAATTTTCTATTCTGAAATTTCAGATGATTATTGCTATCCTATTTCAGGTTTAACTTTAACTCCAAGTACGGAATCGGTAGATTTATCTTGGACAAGTGATAATAACAATTTTGAAATCCAATATAAATTAAAGAGTGAAGGTTGGGATTCAGAAAACGTTGTAACGCTTATGTCTTCTACTACATCTGCAACAATAACAGAACTTTTACCAGCAACATTCTATTCTGTAAGAGTAAGATCATTGTGCGGTGGTACAGAAAGTGTATGGATGTCTACTAACTTCAAGACCCCTTGTTTAGTTATTGAAGAACTTCCTTGGACAGAAACTTTTGAATCAGCGTGGGAAGACCCACATCTTCCTGGTACAATATCAGCTCCAAACTGTTGGATAAATATCAATGGAGATGGACATGCTACATATTACACTAAATCTTCTACTGCATACGAAGGTAATGGTGTTTATATGTATGGTTATGGTTCTGCTACATCAACTTCTGCAAGTTATGCTAATAAAGATTGGTTTATTACTCCTGTTATAGAACTTACAGGTGCAGAAATGCTTTCTTTCTATGCAAAGAAATCTTCTACTTCTTATTCTCCTGAGTTAAGAATATATGCTCTTGATGTTGCAACAAATGGAGATATGCTTTCGGCAGCAGATACTGTTAATTTTATTCTTATAGATTCATTAGCAGATCTTACTACTACATACGTTGAAAGAGATGTTTTACTTTCTGATTTAGAAGGTGAATATAGATTGGCTTTTGTTAGAAATAAAACAATTGCTCATGGTGCTGTTTACTTTGATAATGTAACAGTTAAAATGGCTCCTTCTTGCGAAAGAGTAACTAATTTAACTGCAACAGAAATTACAGAAAATTCACTTTCTTTACAATGGGAAGGTAGTGAAGGAACAGATTCTTATAAATTATACTATAAAGAAGAAAATGCTACTGATTGGACTGTAATAGAAGATATAACAGATAACTATTATACCTTAACAGATTTGCAATCAGGTACAGGTTATATTTTAAACGCAACAGCAGTTTGTGATAATGGGGCAGAAACAGGCTTTATTATGGCAGGAAATCTAACCGTATCAACACATTGTCAAGTATATGAAGTGCCTTTCTTGGAAGACTTCACAGTATATCCTGCAGGAGAGCTTGAATCTTGTTGGTTAGAAGCAAAAGGACAATGGGATTCTATTCAAGCAGGTGCAACTGTGTATGGTTATACTAATTTGTGGGGAGCTTATTCTTCACATGTTTTTGATGCTCACGCAAAAATCAACAACTGTTCAACAAATAAAAAAGATTGGTTGATTACTCCAAATATTAACATAGGAGATGGAAGCGTAGAACAAGATTTGGTATTTGATATTGCTTATACAGATTGGAATAATGCAAATCCAGTGGAATCATACGGACAACAAAAATTTGCTATTATTGTTTCAACCGATGGAGGATTGACTTGGGATTTTGAAAATGCTATAATGTGGAAAGCAAATCCTACTGCAGAAACTAATGAAAGAAATATAGAAGAACTTACAAACATTCCTCAAAGATTGAAATTTAATCTTACAGAATTAGGATATACAGGAGTAATTAGAGTAGGTTTCTATGCAGAATGTCTTATTTCAGGTGGCGATAATGATATTCACATAGATAATGTTATGATTACAGAACATATTGACTGTAACGATATGGTTGGAGCACCTCTTGTAAACGCAAGTTCGTCAACTGCTGTTGCAATATCGTGGAGTGCCGAAGAGCATGAAGCAGCAACAGGTTGGAATGTTTCTTATGTAGAAGGTACTACTAACGATGATCCTGAAAATGGAACAATAGTTTCTGTGCCATACGGAAGTGGATTACCTTATGTGATAGAAGGATTAACAGAAGGGGCAACTTACGCATTCAGTGTACAATATGATTGTGAAGGAGGTTGGTCTCCTTCTGCAACTGTTACATTACCAGAAAGTATGGATATGTTTGCAACAATTCCTTATACTCATGACTTTGAAGATTTAGATGAAAATGCAAATTGGACTATCACAAACAATTCTTATAATAATAGATGGTTTATTGGAGACCCTGCAAATATTGCAGAAGGTGGCAATATGCTTTATGTAAGCGATTATGTAGCCGATTCAACAGGTACTAATTCTACATACGACAACTCTTCTTCTGCTTCATACGTGTTTGCAAGTAGATTGATTCAATTTGATGAAAGCTTAGCATACGAAATTTCTTTTGATTATAGTGTACTGGGAGAAGGTACATACGATTTTATAAAAGTAGCACTTAGACCTTGGAATGAATCTTATGTAGGAATTACTGCTGCACCAACTTGGACAGTAGCAGGAGCTGTTCAAGAAGGATTTGAATATGCAGGAGGTATTACTAAATTTAATCTTGATACAACAGGAGCAAGAGGAAGTATTATTGTTGATGGAGCAGTTGCTAATAATTCATTACAACAATTAGTTTTCGCTTGGAGAAATGACGGTTCAGGAGGTACTATGTCTCCTGTAATAGTAGATAATATTTCAGTACTACCGATTAATTGTCTTTCTCCTAATGATTTCTGGTTATCAGAAGATGGAAGGGAACTAACTTCTCTTTCTTTTGATATTTCACCTCGTACAGGAGATTCTTTTGAAATTCAATATCAAGAATATTCTGATACAGTATGGCAATCAATAATTACAACCGATACAGTAGGGGTAGAGATTTCTGATCTTATTCCAGGAACAATGTATAGATTTAGAGTAAGAGCTATTTGTGATGGAGAACTTACAAACTTTACAGAAGAAAAACTTTACGAAACACTTTGTTCTGTAATTACAATAGATGATGAAACTCCATACTTTGAAGGCTTTGAAATCGCAAATTGGTTCCGTTCAGGAAATATAACTTCACCTAATGCATACGCACCTGTATGTTGGTTTAACGTAGATGCAGGTTCTACTTCTTATCGTTGGCAAAGTTCTACAACAGAACCTTATTCTGGAGAAAAATATGCTCAACTTTATTTAACAACAACAGGTTCTTCAGATTGGTTGATTACTCCTGTGTTTGATTTAGCAGGAACAGAAACCCTATCATTCTTTGCAGAACATACATTAACTGCAGCAGATGCTCAAAGCACTCTTAAAATAATGTATTATAGTGTAGATGAAAATGGAGATATGAGTTCTACTGCTGATACTGCTTTATTTGTTAATTTAGAAGATAAAAACTTAACAAATGAATATACTCCTTATGATGTGTCATTGTCTGCTTTAACACCAGGTCAATATCGTTTAGCATTCTTGGTTTCTCAAACTGCAACAACATCTCACTACATTAGAATAGATAATGTAAAAATAGCAAATAATTCTTGTCCTCGTCCAAGTGGAGAAGTAGTTATTTCGGGTGTAACTCCAAATACTGCAACAGTTTCTTGGACAGATGAAGCTAATACTGCTTGGACTGTTTACTATAAAGCAGAAGGCGACGAAGAATATTTATCAGTTACAACATCTGAACCAACAGCAGAATTAACAGATTTAACATCTCATACATATTATGATGTTTATGTAGTTGGAAGTTGTGGTAATGAAGAATCGGAACCAACAGTAATTGCTACATTTATGACTTCTTGTGATTATATAACAGAACTTCCATTCTTTGAAGGTTTTGAAAACACATTTGTTACAGAAGGAATAAGTAATGCAGAAGCACCTGCTTGTTGGTTAAACTACAATGGTGGATATTCTACATCTTATTCATGGAAACGTACAACTACATCTTCTTATATTCACGAAGGAGGTGGAGCACTTTATTCTTATGGTACATCAACTTCACCAGGAAATGATGATTGGATTGTAACTCCTGTTATATCTCATGAGGGTGGTGCAGTAGTAAGATTCTTTGCAAAAGTTTCTTCAACAACATCAGTACCGGGAATAACACTTAGATACTTAGACGTAGCAACTTATGGTGATGTTACAGGACTTGCAGACACAGCAAACTTTGTAACAATAGGTACAATAGATGGTTTAACTACAACATTTGCTGAATATGAATATATACTTTCTGAATTACCAGAAACATATCGTTTAGCATTTGTAAGACAAGATGTAGTTAGTACAAGCGTGTATATGGATAATTTATCTATAGTAGAAATACCTACATGTTTCAGACCAAATCCTGCTTCTGTTGAAGTAAGCAATATTACACAAACAACAGCAACAGTTACTTGGACAGATTCAGATGAAAATAACACTGCTTGGACTGTATATTATAAGGCAGAAAGTGAAGAAGAATTCTTATCAATTACAACAACTGAAACAACAGTTGAATTAACAGATCTAATCGCAGGGGAATCTTATCAAGTTTATGTAACAACAGTTTGTAGCGATGGTTCTGAATCAGATGCAACATATACAAAATCATTCTATACATTACAAGAATCAGTTGAATTACCATACACTTGCGACTTTGAAGAAGAAGGCTCTAATGGTTGGTTGATAAAGAATGGAACATTATTAAATCAATGGCACATTGGAACTCCAACAGGAGCAACAAGTTCTTCACTATTCATTTCAAATGATAATGGAACAACAGCCGCTTATACAATAACTTCATCATCAGTTGTAGTAGCAGAAAAATTATTCCAATTAGGAACAACAGATTCAGTAAGAATTAGTTTTGACCTTACAGTAGGAGGAGAATCTTCATACGACTACTTAAAGGTTTATTGGTTACCTGCCGATACAACTTATTTACCAGCAAGCACTGCATACTATGGAAATAATAGTTATGTTAATAATGTGATAATGAATAATTACACAGGAACATCAAACTATCGTTTTGTTAATTTACTTTCTGGAACACAAAATATGAGTGTTACATTAGAAAACAATCCAAATGAATTAAGAAAACTTGTATTTGTTTGGAAGAATGATAGTGGTACTGGAACACAACCAGGAGCAATTATTGATAATATAATGATTGAACCAATAGGAGAAGAAATCACTTGTACAAAACCTGTGGAAGCATCAGTAGTTGCATCAGAAATAACAGAATCTTCTGCAACAATTTCTTGGCAAGACAATGATGAATCACACTCTGCTTGGAATGTATATTACAAGGCAAGTAGTGAAGAAGAATTCTCATCACTTATGGCAAGTGAAACAACAGTTGAATTAACAGATTTAATCGCAGGAGAATCTTATCAAGTTTACGTAACAACAAATTGTGGAGGAGACGAATCTGCTTCAACAGATACTATTTCATTCTATACATTACAAGAATCAGTTGAATTACCATACACTTGCGACTTTGAAGAAGAAGGCTCTAATGGTTGGTTGATAAAGAATGGAACATTATTAAATCAATGGCACATTGGAACTCCAACAGGAGCAACAAGTTCTTCACTATTCATTTCAAATGATAATGGAACAACAGCCGCTTATACAATAACTTCATCATCAGTTGTAGTAGCAGAAAAATTATTCCAATTAGGAACAACAGATTCAGTAAGAATTAGTTTTGACCTTACAGTAGGAGGAGAATCTTCATACGACTACTTAAAGGTTTATTGGTTACCTGCCGATACAACTTATTTACCAGCAAGCACTGCATACTATGGAAATAGTGGTTATGTTAATAATGTGATAATGAATACTTACACAGGAACATCGAACTATCGTTTCGTTAATCAAATTTCTGGAACACAAAATATGAGTGTTACATTAGCAAACGCGCCAAACGAATTAAGAAAACTTGTTCTTGTTTGGAAAAACGATGGTAGCACATCAAATCAACCAGGAGCTATTGTTGATAATGTATTAGTAGAAGAAGTAACTGAACAAGGCGGCACAGAACCAGAACCATGCGATGCACCAACTAACCTTTCTGCAAGCAATATCACACAAACAAGTGCAGAAATCACATGGAACGGCACAGCCACAACCTACGAATTTAAGTTAAACGATGGAGAAGAAGAAACCCTTACAACAACAACAAAAGCACTAACAGGCTTAACACCAAACACTGCTTATACAGTAGAAGTAAGAGCTGTATGTGAAGATGAAGAATCAGATTGGGTAACAACAACATTCACAACACTTGAAGAAACAGTAGAACCAGACCCATGCGATGCACCAACTAACTTAGTTGCAAGCAATATCACACAAACAAGTGCAGAAATCACATGGAACGGTACAGCAACAACCTACGAATTTAAGTTAAACGGAGGCGAAGCAGAAACCCTTACAACAACATCAAAAACACTAACAGGCTTAACAGCAAACACAGCTTACACAGTAGAAGTAAGAGCAATATGTGAAGACCAACAATCAGCATGGGTAACAACAAACTTCACAACACTTGAAGAAACAGTAGAACCAGACCCATGTGATGCACCAACAGCTCTTTCTGCAAACAATATAACAGAAACCTCAGCAGAAATCACATGGAATGGCACAGCCACAACCTACGAATTTAAACTAAACGGAGGCGAAGCAGAAACCCTTACAACAACAAGTAAAACATTAACAA